>JALORV010000191.1 GCA_025458735.1 Burkholderiaceae bacterium
GATATAGTCGTGCGGCGGCGCACCAGTCCTTCGGCATACCAGCCCGGCGCCGCACCAGTCACTGGGAGAGCCCGGCAATGAACCAACTCGACATGCAGGGGCGCGCGGCCATCGTGACCGGCGGCGCGGCGGGCATCGGACTGGCGATCGCGCAGCGACTCGTCGCGTCGGGCGCGCGCGTCAGCCTGTGGGATCGCGACGCCGCAGCGCTCGACACGGCGGCGCGCTCACTGGGCCCGGGCACGCACGTGGCCGCAGTCGACGTGACGCGCGAAGCCGACGTGACCGCCGCGTTCGCCGCCGCCACTGCGGCGCTCAAGCGCATCGACGCGCTCGTCTGCAGCGCCGGCATCACCGGTCCCAACACGACGGTCGAGCAGTACCCGCTGGCGGCGTGGAAGGAAGTCATCGACATCAACCTGACCGGGCTCTTCCTCTGCAACCGCGCGGTGATCGGTCACATGACGGCGAACAACTACGGCCGCATCGTCAACATCGCCTCGATCGCCGGCAAGGAAGGCAACCCCAACGCATCTGCCTACAGCGCCTCGAAGGCGGCCGTCATCGCATTGACCAAGTCGCTTGGCAAGGAACTCGCGAAGACCGGCATCCGCGTCAACTGCGTGACGCCGGCCGCGGTGAAGACGGGCATGTTCGCGCAGATGACGCCGGCCCACATCGACTTCATGCTGTCCAAGATCCCGATGGGACGATTCGGCGAGGTCGACGAGATCGCCGCGCTGGTGACGTGGCTTGCGACCGAGGAGTGCTCGTTCTCGACCGGCGCGGTGTTCGACCTGTCGGGCGGCCGCGCGGTGTACTGAGCGCGCCCGTGAGCACAACGACCGGCCCAACGCCTGGTGCACGCTTCGCGGCGCCCGCGCTGCGTGCGATGGCAGCGGAGCTGCTCGGGGCGGCCGGCATGGATGCCGCGCCCGCGTACGCCGTCGCCGAGGTGCTTGTCGAAGGCGACCTGCTCGGACACGACACGCACGGACTGGCGCTGCTTGCGCCGTATCTGGCGGAGCTGGAAGCCGGCCCATGAGTCCGCGCGGCACCTATGAACGCATTGCACAGCGGCCAGCGACCGAACTGTGGGACGGCCGGCGGCTGCCCGGCCCGTGGCTGGTGCGACAGGCCATCGACGTGGCGATCGAACGCGCGCAGGCCTGCGGCAGCGGCACGGTGGTGATCCGGCGCAGCCACCACATCGCCTGCCTCGCCGCCTACCTTCAGCGCGCGACCGATCGCGGCTTCGTGCTGCTGCTCACCTGCTCGGATCCGAACGCGGCCAGCGTTGCGCCGCACGGCGGACTGCGCGCCGTGTTCACGCCCGACCCGCTCGCCTTCGGCGTGCCGACTTCGGGCGATCCACTTCGGGCGATCCGGTGCTGATCGATCTGTCGGCCTCGCTGACGACCAACGGCATGACGGCGCGCCTGCATCAGCAGGGGCGGCGGCTGGCGCATCCCTGGCTGCTCGATGCGGACGGCAGGGCCACCGACGATCCGGCGGTGCTGTTCGCCGAGCCGAAGGGCACGATCCTGCCCGCCGGCGGCATCGATGCCGGCCACAAGGGCTACGCGCTGGCGCTGTCCAGGCCATCGATCCCGCAGCGTTCGGGGGCACCGACGCTTTCCTGCGCCAGGCCGACTGGCTGGCCGGCGCCTGCCGCGACAACCCGCCACGACCGGGTGTCGATGCGGTGCGGCTGCCGGGCGAGCGCGCGCAGGCGCGCCGGCGCGAGCAGCTGGAACACGGAGTCCAGCTGCAGGCGGACATCCTGCCGGCGCTTGCGCCGTGGGCCCGCCGGCTCGGCATCGCGCTGCCGGCGGCGCAGTAGCGCGCCGCCCGCCTACTTGGCCGCCGGCGCGGCCGGAGCGGTGGCCGGCGTGGCGGCCAGCGCCCGCCGGCGATCGACCTCTTCCTGCGATGCGACGTCGAACACCTTGACGACCTGCTGCACGCCGGGGACCTTGCTCGCCACCAGCGCCGCGATCTTGCCTTCGTTCTCGGTCACCAGTCCCAGCAGGTAGACGATGCGGCGCTCGGTCACGATCTCGATCGAGTTGAAGGCGATCTCGCGTGTATTGACGAACGCCGCCCGCACACGGCCCGAAAGCGCCGTATCGGCGGTGCGGTCCGAAAGCGACGACGGCGCCGCGATCGCGAGTTCGTTGACCACCGCTCGCACGTTCTGCGATGCCCGCGCGATCTCCTCGGCGCGCGCCTTCGTGGCTTCGTCGGGCACCTCCCCGGTCAGCAGCACCTTGCGGTCGAAGCTGTTGACGTTGATATGCACCGGCTGGGTCTTGAACGCTGCCGACAGTTCATTGGCCAGCCGCAGCTGGATGGTCTGGTCGTCGACCTGGGCACCGGTGGTGCGTCGATCGGTCACCACCAGTGCCGTGCCGGCCGCCACCGCGCCGACGACGATCGGCGCGCAGGCGGCCACGGCTGCCGCACAGGCCAGGCCCGCAGCGGCGCGCATCAGGGAAGCTCTCATGGGTGCTGCCACTCCTATGCCGCGAAGGCGTCGCGGATCCACTCGATTGTGCCATCGGCGTCGACGCAGACGACGTCGAAGCGGCACGGCGGCCAGCGCTCGCCGATGTGCTGCAGCAGCCAGTGCTGCGCGGCGCGCAGCAGCCGCTTCTGCTTGAAGCGATCGACGCTGGCCGCCGCACCGCCGAACGAGCGGCTGCTGCGCAATCGCACCTCGACGAACACCAGCGCCTCGCGCTCGCGCATGATGAGGTCGAGTTCGCCCTCCGGATAGCGCGCGTTGCGCGCCAGCAGCGCCAGTCCGTGCGCGGCCAGATGCCGGGCCGCGGCTTCCTCGGCGGCGGCACCCGCGCGCTGCTTCGGGGTACGTGCGCCGGTGGCCCGGCGCGTCCGCGGGGCGGCCGCCATCAGCGCGCCAGGTCGATGCGCTGCACGGCACCGCCGCGATACACCGCGAGCAGCGGCCGCCGCTCCACCCGCATCGACCGCTCGCGGTCGACGCGCAGGCGACCGGTGACGCCGTCGATGTCGAAGCGGCGCTCGCCCTTCATCCAGGCGATCGCCAGCCGGTAGGCGTCGATGCCGAAGGCATACAGTCGCACCAGTTCGGCCGGCAGCGCCGCGTCGGCCGGCGGATACACCATCACCCCGCTGTGATCGGGCTGCAGGAACCACGGCATGTCGACGAAGCGCACGCCCTCGAGGTCATGCGCAATGGTGGCGGCGTCGGGCGAGGTGCGCGGGTCGCCGATGTACAGGAGCGACGTGCCGAAGATCTGCGCCGTGCGCGGAATCAGCGCGCGCATCTGCGCGGCATCGCGGGCATTGAGCGCGAGGAATACAGCCTCGAGCGAGGGCAGGTTGAGCTGCGCCGCCGTGGCGGCCGTGGTGGCCGGCGTCCACTCGACCAGCCGCGGATTCTCGCCCTCGCGCCGCAGCGCCTGCACATAGGCCTGCGCGATGCGGCGGTCGAGCGCACCGGCGCCGGTCACCACCGCGATGCGCGGCCGCGTGTCGGCCCGGCGCGTGCCGACGAACTCCGCGAGCGCCAGCTGGCAGATGCCCTGGGCCTCGGTTTCGAGCGACAGCGCCGCGGCCAGCAAGGTCGGCGGCGCCGGACGGTCGGACTCCGGAAAGTTGAGCGCGACCAGCGGAGGCGCACTGCGCTGGCCGTCGACGATGTCGGTGACGGCGGCGCGCGGCAGCGGCCCGACGACTACCGACACCCCGCGTTCGCGCGCCGACGCCAGCGCCGCCGCCAGCGGCTCGCTGCCGTCGTCGAGTTCGACCACCTGCACGCTGACCTCATCACCCGCGACCTTGTGCGCAGCCAGGAATCCCGCGAGCAGGGCTTCCGCGGGCCGGGCGAACGGACTGGCCGGCGCAGGCAGCAGCAGCAACACGGACGGCCGCTTCGCAGGCGGGGGCGCACCAGCCGGCGCGCCGACGGTCGCCGGCGGCGACACCGCGGGCAGCGAGGGCGCGGGCAGCATCTGCGCCGACGCGTGAGCAGCCCATGCGACACTAGCCAGCCAGGGCAGTGACGACCTCAACCAGTGCCGCGCCTGCGGCAGCATCAGCCGACGATTCATGGATCCGGACTCGCGCCCCAGCCATCCTTGGAAAGACGACCTGGCCGCGCTGGCGGGACTGGCCGGACAGGAACTGCCTGAGCGGACATTGTATGTAGTCGCGCTGCCGATCGGCAATGCGGCCGACATCACGCTGCGTGCGCTGTGGGTGCTGGCGCGGGTGGATGCGATCGCTGCCGAGGACACGCGGGTCACCGGCCCGCTGATGGCGCGTTACGGCATCACCACACCGCTGCTCGCCGCCCACCAGCACAACGAGCGCACGATGGCGGCGGCGATCGTCGAGCGGCTCGCCCGCGGCGAACGCGTCGCGCTGGTCAGCGATGCCGGCACACCGGGCCTGTCCGACCCGGGCGCGCTGATTGCGCGCGCCGTGCTCGACCACGGACTGCGCGTGGTGCCGGTGCCCGGCGCCAGCAGCCTGCTCGCCGCGCTGTCGGTGTCCGGCGTCGAGACCGCCGGCTTCCGTTTTGTCGGCTTTGCGCCGACCGGCGCGCGCGAGCGCGAGACACTGCTGCGCTCGCTTGCCGCGACCGATGACGCCGCGGTTCTGCTCGAGGCGCCACATCGCATCCGCGCGCTGGCACGCGCCCTGGCCGCCGCGCTGGCGCCCGATCGTCGCGTGATCCTGGCGCGCGAACTGACCAAGAAGTTCGAGTCGATCAGCGCCTGCACCGCCGCGGAGCTGGCGGGCAACGAACTGGAAGAGCGCGGCGAGTACGTGGTGGTGATCGATGCCGCGCGACGCCAGGCATCGCAGGTGCTCGGCGAACAGGAGGCGCGCTGGCTCGCGGCGTTGGTCGCCGAGCTGCCGCCGGCACGCGCGGCGGCCGTCGTCAGCCGCGTCGCGGGCGTGCCACGCGCCGTCGTTTACGAGGCAGCGCTGAAGCTGCGCGGACCGGGCGGCGCTCCGGATCGCGACAGCGAAACGCCCGTCGAGGACTAACGCAGAACCAGCGTCGTCGGCCGTTCGAGGACGCGCTCGAGCTCCCGCGCCAGCGACTGCGCAGCCTCGCGATCGCTCTCAGTGCCGACCAGCACGCGGAAGACGGCGCCGTCCTTTTCGACGCGCAGCGAGCGCACCGTTACCGCGACGGCCGGGTCGACGAAGGCGAGCAGCGCCGCCGTGCGTCCGGCGAGCGCCTCGGCGTTGGACTCCTGGGCGAAGGCGCCGAGTTGCACACTCCAGCCCCGTGCAACTGCGGCGGCGTCCGTCGCCTGCGGACGCGCCGGCCGGTCGACGTTTGCCAGGCCGGTGGCCGCGTTCGTGGCTGCCAACGGGGCGGAAGCCGGCATGCCCGGGGCGGCTGCGGGCGTAGTGCCTGCCGCGGTCGCCGCCGCCACTGCAGGGGCCGCCGGCGGCGCGGCGGCGATCGCGCTCCCGCCGCCCCGGCCACCATCCTCGCGTCGCCAGTCGCCGCGTGCGATCTGCGCCATCGTGATGCGCTCGACCTCGACTTCGCCGGTGCCGGCAGCCGCGA
>JALORV010000192.1 GCA_025458735.1 Burkholderiaceae bacterium
AAGTCGGACGTGCACACCGACGTGCCGTGGCGCACTTTCAGCGACGCGCGCGCACTGATCGATGCCGTCCAGCCCTACCGCACCACCAAGGTCGACCTTGCCGCGGCCGGCGTGTCCGAGCTCAATCCGGCCGTCACGCTGCTGTCGCACGCCGAGATCGCGCTGCGCTTCCCGATCGGCGGGGTGCTCAACGAAGCGGACGTCGATCCGGGCATCCGTGATTGCCTGAAGGCCGGCAAGGGCTGCAGCGGCTACCTGCTCAACATCCGGCGCATCAGCAACGACCGCGTCGGCGACTTCTGGCTCGACTCGTTCCGCTTCCGGCGCGAGACGCAGTCGAGCGGCTGGACCTTCACCGCGCTGATCCTGTTCGTGGACGAGCGCGCGGTCTACGCGGTCTACGGCGGACAGCCGAACGTGCACGAGACGCAGGTCGAGCGCAATCCGCTCGGTCCGCTGCAGGGCTGGGGTGACTGGGCAGCCGGGGCGATCCTGAAGTAGTCGCCGCGGCGATGCGGGCAGGCAGGCTACAAGGGCCGCGTTTCGTCGCGGTCGACCGGCCGTCGCTGCGGCGCCAGCAGCACCCACGCGATCACCGGCCACAGGATGGCGCCGACGATGCTCTGCGCGAAGTAGATCCAGCCGGGCCATTCGCCACCGACCCACATGCGGATGGCGAGTGACGCCAGCTGGGCGATCAGCAGCAGCGGCAGCACGTGGATGGCCTGCGCGCCGAGCGGGAACCACTGGATGCGCCGGTGCAGCGTGATGGCGCCGTAGGACACCAGCGTGTAGGCGAGCGCGTGCTGTCCGAACAGCGCGCCTTCGTGCACATCCATCAGCAGGCCGAAGACGAACGCGGCGCCCATGCCGACGCGGCGCGGCTGGTGCACGTTCCAGAACGCCAGCGCAAGGGCGAGGAAGTCCGGCGCAAACGGCGTCCGGCCCCAGGGCATCAGGTTCAGCAGCAGGGCCACCACCAGCGAGAACCAGATGAACGGCGGACTGGCCGGCCGCAACAGGTACTCGCGCGGCACCGCGCTGCGGCCCAGCGCGTCCATCGGATCGGTCGCACGCAGCGCGAAAGTCTCGCGCAGCCACTGCTGCATCCGTCCGAACACGCTCATCGCTTCCCCGCCCGGCGTGGTGCCGCTTCGACGGCCGGGGGTGGCGCGGGCCGCGCCGCCGGTTCCACCAGCAGCACCAGCAGGTGCGTGTGGTTCTCCACGCCGGCCGACGGATCGAGCACGATGCGGGCGAACTGATCCTTGGCAGCACGCTCGACGAGCCGGACGCTGCCGACCGGCAGGCCGGCCGGATAGACGCCGTCCAGCCCCGAGGTCACGGCGACGTCGCCGTTGACGACGTCGGCATTGGCCGCCATGAAGCGCAGGTCGAGCGTGCCCGGCTCGGCGCCACCGAAGGCGATGCCGCGCAGGCCGTTGCGCACGATCTGGATCGGGATCGACTGGTCTTTGTCGGTCAGCAGCGTGACCTCCGCCGTGCGCGCGAATACGCGCGTCACCTGGCCGACCACACCGATGTCGTCGATCACCGGGTTGCCGGCGCGCACACCGTCCTCAAGGCCGACGTGCAGCACGATCTTGTGCGAGAAGCGGTCGCGCGACTCGTACAGCACGGTGCCTAACGTGGCGCCGTGCCCGATCCGTTCGCGCGCGCCGACCTGCTGCGCCTGCAGCAGCGCCTGCGCGGATTCCACCTGGCGTCGCCTCAGTTCGTCGTTCTCGCGCCGCAGGGTCGTGACCGACGTGAAGTAGTCGCCGACGGCGTCGGCCATCCTGCCCGGCACCAGCAGCGTCTGCTGCACGGGATAGAGCACCACGCCGAGTCCGACGCGCACGGTCTCGAGCACCTTGATGCGCGAGTCGATGACCACCAGTGCGATGGCGAGGAACGAGAAGAAGGCCAGCCGGGCGCGGGCGGGAACGCCCTGGTTGAACAGCGGCGGCGGGCCGGACTCGAAGGCGCGCAAGCGTGGTCTACCCGCGCCCGATGCGCTCGGGGCCGCCGCCACGCCTGCCGACGCGCGGGCGGCCGGCCGGGGTCGGGGCGGGTGGCAACGACTGGACCATCGACAATGGACCGGTCACGGCGACCGCGTCAGCCGGTCGCGAAAATGGTGCCCAGCTTGTCCATGCGCTCGAGCGCGATGCCGCAGCCGCGCACGACGCAGGTCAGCGGCTCTTCGGCGACCACCACCGGCAGGCCGGTTTCCTCCATCAGCAGCCGGTCGAGGTCGCGCAGCAGCGCGCCGCCGCCAGTGAGCATCATGCCGCGCTCGGCGATATCGGCGCCGAGTTCCGGCGGCGTCTGTTCGAGCGCGATCTTCACGCTAGAGACGATCTGGTTCAGCGGGTCGGTCAGCGCCTCGAGGATCTCGTTGCTGCTGATGGTGAAGCTGCGCGGGATGCCTTCGGAGAGGTTGCGGCCCTTGACTTCCATCTCGCGCACTTCGGAGCCGGGGAACGCCGAGCCGATCTCCTTCTTGATGAGTTCCGCCGTCGGCTCGCCGATCAGCATGCCGTAGTTGCGGCGGATGTAGTTGATGATCGCCTCGTCGAACTTGTCGCCGCCGACGCGCACGCTGCCCTTGTAGACCATGCCGCCCAGCGAGATGACGCCGACTTCCGTCGTGCCGCCGCCGATGTCGACCACCATCGAGCCGCTCGCCTCACTCACCGGCAGGCCGGCGCCGATCGCCGCCGCCATCGGTTCCTCGATCAGGAACACCTGCGAGGCGCCGGCGGCTTCGGCCGACTCCTTGATCGCACGTCGCTCGACCTGCGTCGAGCCGCACGGCACGCAGATGATGATGCGCGGGTTCGGCGCGAACAGGCTCGACGGGTGCACCATCTTGATGAACTGCTTGAGCATCTGCTCGGTGACGGTGAAGTCGGCGATGACGCCGTCCTTCATCGGGCGGATCGCCTCGATGTTGCCGGGCACCTTGCCCAGCATCTGCTTGGCTTCCTTGCCGACCGCCTGGATCGTGCGCTTGCCGTTGGGCCCGCCTTCCTGCCGGATCGACACCACCGACGGCTCGTCGAGCACGATGCCCTTGCCACGCACGTAGATCAGCGTGTTGGCGGTGCCGAGGTCGATCGCGAGGTCGTTGGAGAAATAACTGCGGAGAAAACCGAACATGACTGCCTTTGGTGGCTGCGCTGCCGGTTGCCGCACGCCGCACAAGCGGTCATGCGATGCTGCCGGAGCTGGCAGGGTCTGTGATGAATACGCGATGATAAACTAATCACGCGTGAAACTCGCTGCAAGCGCTTGTTTTGAAAGGCTTACGCGGCGGGCTTCCACCCCGCATTTGCGCTGCCGTCGCCGCCGTCCACCCCGCCCATGTCCCTCGACCTCGCCCAGATCCGACGCATTGCCGACCTCGCGCGCATCGAGGTGACGGAGGAGCAGGCGAGACGCACGCTCGATCAGCTGACCGACATCTTCCGCATGATCGAGCGCATGCAGGCGGTCGACACCGACGGCATCGAGCCCATGGGCCATCCGCTCGGCGGCGCGCAGCGCCTGCGCGACGACGTCGTCACCGCGGGCGACGAACGCAGCGCCAACCTGGCCAATGCGCCCGAGCAGGCAGACGGCCTGTTCCTCGTGCCGCGCGTGATCGAATGACGGCTGGCGCAGATCCCGCCGGCGCCAGCCTGGCCATCCTGTCTCGCCTGCTGGCAGCGCGCGAGGTTTCCGCGGTCGAGCTGGCGCACGCCTATCTGGCGCGCATCGAGCGGCACCGCGGTCTCAACGCCTTCCTCGATGTACGACCCGAGGTGACGCTGGCCCAGGCTGCGGCCGCCGATGCACGCCTCGCTCGCGGCGAGGCCACCCCGCTGACCGGCATCCCGATCGCGCACAAGGACATCTTCGTCACGCGGGACTTCGCCTCGACCGCCGCCAGCCGGATCCTCGAGGGCTACATGAGCCCGTTCGACGCCACCGTCGTCGACAACCTGTCGCGGGCGGGCATGGTCACGCTGGGCAAGCTCAACTGCGACGAATTCGCGATGGGCTCGAGCAACGAGAACAGCGCCTACGGCAACGTGCTCAACCCATGGGACCCTGCCGCCGTGCCGGGCGGCTCGTCCGGCGGCTCGGCGGCCGCCGTGGCCGCGCGCATCACGCCGGTGGCCACCGCCACCGATACCGGCGGATCGATCCGCGAGCCAGCGGCTTTCGCCGGCATCACCGGCACCAAGCCAACCTATGGACGACCGTCGCGCTGGGGCATGATCGCCTTCGCATCGAGCCTCGATACCGCGGGTCTGATGACGCAGACCGCCGAGGACGCCGCGCTCGTATTCAACGCGATGCTCGGCTTCGATCCAAAGGACTCGACCAGCCTCGATCGCCCCGCCGAGGATTACACGCGCTCGCTCGGCATGTCGGTGCGGGGGCTGAAGATCGGTGTGCCGAAGGAGTTCTTCGGCGCCGGACTGCAGCCCGACGTCGAGGCGGCCGTGCGTGCCGCCCTCGCCGAGTACGAGAAGCTCGGCGCGCAACTGGTGCCGATCTCGCTGCCGAATGCCGAGCTCGGCATTCCCGTCTACTACGTCATCGCGCCGGCCGAGGCCTCGAGCAACCTGGCACGCTTCGACGGCGTGCGCTATGGCCACCGTGCCGCGCAGTACTCGGATCTGAACGACATGATCCGCAAGTCGCGGGCCGAGGGCTTCGGCGACGAGCCCAAGCGGCGCATCCTGATCGGCACCTACGTGCTGTCGCACGGCTACTACGACGCCTACTTCATCAAGGCGATGAAGGTGCGGCGGCTGATCGCCAACGAGTTCCAGCAGGCGTTTGCGCAGTGTGACGTGATCGCCGGCCCGGTGACCACCAGCGTTGCCTTCGGTTTCGGCGAGAAGGCAGCCGATCCGGTCGCGATGTACATGGCCGATCTTTACACCGTGCCCGGCAGCCTCGCCGGCGTGCCGTCGATGAGCATTCCCTGCGGCTTCGGCAGCGGCCCCGTGAACAGCCGGCGTCCGGTCGGGCTGCAGCTGATCGCCAACTACTGCGACGAAGCGCGCATGCTGGGCGTCGCGCATGCCTACCAGCAGGCCACCGACTGGCACCAGCGGGTGCCGCCGGGGGTCTGAGCACGCCGTGTCGCAACGACTCCTGCTTGCCAACCAGCAGCGCATCGATGCGGCGACGAGTCCGCTCGAGCGCACCCGCCTGCTGCAGGACCGTGTCGTGCTGCTCGCCCGCCTGGGCCGCGTGGACGAGGCGCGCACCCTGCTCGCCGAGGCGCAGCGGGAGGCGCCGGCCGGCAC
>JALORV010000193.1 GCA_025458735.1 Burkholderiaceae bacterium
CGCGATCGAGCCCTTCTGGCGCTACGACCTTCGGCTGCTGCGCGTGCTGGCGCTGTTCGAGGAACTGGCGCGGCGTGACCAGCTGGCCTACGCACGGGCCGCGCCGCGCCGGCCGGCCTGAACCCCGCCGCCGCCTCAGTCGTCCTTCTCGAAGTTGCGGCGGGCACGCCGCACCGCGCGCCAGACGCCATAGGCCACCAGCGGAATCAGCGCAGCCACCGTCCACTCCAGGTTCATCCGCGGCCACACGGACGTCAGCGGCTTGATCAGGTAAGTGAGCAGCCCCACGACGTAGTAGGCGATCGCCGCTACCGACAGTCCTTCAACGGTCTGCTGCAGCCGCAGTTGCAGCTTGCTGCGCCGGTCCATCGCGGCCAGCAACTGCTGGTTCTGCTCCTCGCGCGCGATGTCGACGCGCGTGCGCAGCAGGCTGCCGGCGCGTTCGATGCGGGCCGACAGCGCCTCCTGCCGCCGCGCAGCCGCCGCACAGGAGTTCATGGCGGGCGCCAGCCGCCGCGACAGGAACCCGCTCAGCGTGCGCAGGTCACCGAGGCGCTGTTCGCGCAGCTCGCCGACGCGCGCCCGCACGATCTCCCAGTACGCCTGCGATGCCGCGTAGCGATAGGCATTGGAGGCCGTCATGCGCTCGAGCTCGGCGGCCACCCGTGTCAGCTCGTCGAGCAGACGGCGCTCCTCGCGCTGTGTGGCCGGTGTCGCCGCTTCGGCGTGCAGCGCCGCCGTCGCGGCCGTCATGCGCTCGAGTTCCTGCTCGATGCGGTTGAGCTCGGCGAATGCGGCGCGTGCCGGCGGAAAGCCCAGCAGCGCGACCATGCGGTAGATCTCGATCTCGATCACGCGCTGCACGGTGCGCGCGGCCTGCGCGCGGCCCATGCGCGCGCTGAGCACCAGCCAGCGGCTGCGGCCGTCGGGCCGCACCACGAAGTCGGTAAAGATCCAGGCAGCCTCGTCGAGCACCGACGAGCCCGCCATCGCGTCGCGCGCGAACAGCCGCGCAAAGGAATCCGGCTGCGGATCGACGCTGCCGAAGGGCAGCACCAGGATGTCCGAGGCGGCGATGACACGGCCCGGCAGCGACGCCAGCCAGTCGCCCGGAACGGCATCCAGCGCGGAGGGGAACGCGGACTCGCTGACGTCGCCCAGCGCGGTCACTGCGGCGGGGACGACCAGCGTCAGCGTGCAGAACTCGCCGTGACGCTCCCACTTGATGCGCAGCCCCGGCAGTTCGACCACCACGTGGGCGGCCTGCGCCGGCACCACGCAGTCGCGGCCCAGGCTGCGCGCCAGCGTGATGACCGCTTCGAGGATGCGGTCGGCCGGCGTGTCCATCAGGGCCAGCACCGACACCACCGCCGGCGGATCGATCGCAGCCGGCGGGCGCGCATGCAATTCGTCGGCGAGCGCGCGGCGTTGCGGATGGTCGGGCGGCAGGAAGCTCATGGCAGGCAGTCGTGGAGGCCGGGGACGCCGGGCACGTCCGGCTGAACCGGGCTACGCTGGCGACGCTCGAACCATTCTGACATCACGAGGACGTGTCGTGCCGGCTTGGATGATCCAGTACGAGTGGCTGCTGTTCTTCGCCCTGATCGTGGCGCTGGCGGTGGCCGATCTGCTGCGTACGCGGCGCGACATCCGGCGCGCGCGGGAGCGCGAGGCGGAGAAGGAAACGGCGCCGGCGGCGCGGCACCGCGGGCCCTGAGCGGCGATCCTCGCACCACGGAGCGGCTGACCGGGTTCAGCGTGACCTCACTCGATGCGCGGCGGCGGGCCATGTGCGCGCCGCGGCATGCGAAAGGGCAGCAGCCACCGCACCCACGGGGTACGAAAGCGGGTCAGCGACAGGCTCTCGTGCATGGCCAGGCAGTGCCGGCCGTCGGCCTGCACGCTGACCAGCGAGCGACTGTAAAACGGCGTGTCTTCGAGCGTCTGCAGCAGGCGCGGGGCGAGTTGCGCGTCGCCCGCTTCGCTGCGTACGGCGCGCGCCAGCCGCCAGCCCGTCTTCGCGAGCGGCTGCAACGGGCCGGGATCGAGCCGCTGGCAGCTGCCGTCGGCGGCATAGCGCAGCGCGAGCACGTGCCGTCGCCCGTTCCGGGGCTCGACGTCGTAGTGCACGACGGTGCCGGCGCTGTGGTCGGTGCCGACGGTGCGGCTCCAGTGCCAGCCGTCGAAGGCGTCTTCGAGCGGTTCGTCACCGTCGTTGGTGTCGAAGTAGCCGTGGCCGCGCCAGCGCAGCGCCGGTTGCTCGAAGTCGACTTCGACCGGCGCCTGCGGTGCCAGCGGCTGCCAGCGATGACGGCCGTGCGCGTCGAGCCGGTGCACGGTCGACGCAAACGCCGCCGGGCGCAGGTGGACAGTGCCGCACAGGCGCGACGGCCACGGACAGGTGGTCTCGTCGAGCCGCAGCGTCAGTCCGGCAGGATCCGCGGTGAGGCTGCTCGGCCCGATCGCCAGCCGCTGCGCCGAACGCGCGACGGCGGCGCGCCCGCGTTCGGTCATCGACCAGCGGCGCGGAGCGTTCGCCGCGCCTCCGGTTGCATAGAGCGCGACGTTGAACGCGCAGTGATCGACGGCGTCGGCGGGCGGCTGCCGCCTGCGGGCGCGGGCGTAGTAGGGCGAGAAGACGCTGCCGATGAAGGCGATGACGGTCAGCCCGTACTGCCGGTCGTCGCTCAGTGCGTCGAGGTACCACCAGCGATAGCCGCCCGGTGCGACGTCGGCATCGAAGGCGAGCGCCGCCGTAGCGTCGCGATGCAGCGGGGCCGCGGCCGCGCCGTGCAGCGGGCGTGGGTCGTCCATGTCAGCGCGCCGCCAGCACCGCCGCGGCCGCCAGCCGGCCCGACAGGGCGGCCATCGGCACGCCGGGGCCTGGATGCACGCTGCCGCCGGCGAGGAACAGACCGGGCAGCCGGCTGCGCGAGTCCGGGCGCGAAAACGACGCCCGCCAGCCGTGCGAGGCGCTGCCGTACAGCGCTCCGCCAGTGCCCGGGAACAGCCGATCGAAATCGGGCGGCGCCGTGCGTGCGCAGTGGCGGCCGGTCGCTTCGACCGTCAGGCCGCAGCGCGCCAGCGCGGCGTACATGCGGCGCTCGCAGTGATCGAGCGCCGCATCCGCCGGCTCGCCGCGATCCCCGATGGCCGGTGCGTTGACCAGGCAGAGCAATCGCTCGTCGGCAGGCTGCGCCGTATCGGCGGCCGGTCGATCCTGCGCGCAGATGTAGACGGTCGGATCGGTCGGCAGCCTGCCGCGCCGCAGTTCGGCGAACTCGCGGGCGTAGTCGCGCGAGAAGAAGACGTTGTGGCGCTCCAGCGCGAAGCCGCGGGTGCGGGCGACCAGCGCCCAGGTGACCGCCGACAGCGAACGCGTCAGCGGCGGCAGCCGGCGCACCGCGCTGGCTGCGGTCGAGCCAAGGCAGCCTGCGGCCAGTGCCTGCGCGTCGCCGTTGAAGACGATCGCCTGCGCCTGCAGGCGCGTGTCGTCGGCCAGGGTTACGCCGGTGGCGCGGCCGGCTTCGACGGTGAGGCTGCGTGCCGTGCAGCCGTAGCGGAACTCGACGCCGCGTTCGCGCGCCAGTCGCTCCAGCGCCAGAGCCAGCCGGTGCATGCCGCCGTCGACGAACCACACGCCCTGCTGTTCGACGTGGGCCACCAGCATCAGCGTGGCCGGCGACTCGAACGGCGATGAGCCGCAGTACCTGCTGTTCGACGTGGGCCACCAGCATCAGCGTGGCCGGCGACTCGAACGGCGATGAGCCGCAGTAAGTGGCATAGCGGCCGAACAGCTGGCGCAGGCGCGGGTCGCGGAAGTGGCCTGCGAGGGCCCGCCATAGCGAGGTGAACGGGCGGATGCGCCAGAGATCGGCAAGCCGGCGCCAGCCGACCTCGCGGGTCAGCCGCAGCACGCTGGGGCGCGGCGCGCGCAAAAATGGCCGTTCCAGCGTGCGGTAGATGCAGGCGGCCTCGCTGCAGAAGGCCGCGAAGCGCCGTGCTTCGTCGGCTCCCGCAAACTCGGCGATCTCCTGCCGTGAGCGCTCGACATCGGGGTACAGGTCGAGCTGCTGATCGGCGCCCCAGGCGTGGCGCGCC
>JALORV010000194.1 GCA_025458735.1 Burkholderiaceae bacterium
CGACGAATCCGGCGGCGAACGCGTCGAGCGCGACGGCCGGTCGTACCAGCGCTTCTACGGCATGAGCAGCAAGGCAGCCATGCAGCGATACTCCGGCGGGGTCGCCGGCTATCGGGCCGCGGAAGGCAAGGAAGTTCTGGTGCCTTATCGCGGTCCGGTCGCGGGCACTGCGCAGGACATCCTTGGTGGTGTGCGCTCGGCGTGCACCTACGTGGGCGCGCGGCGGCTCAAGGAGTTGTCGAAGCGCACGACCTTCGTGCGCGTCAGCCAGCAGGTAAACGAGGTGTTCGGTCGCGACTGAGCGGCCGCGGCCGGGCATCTGTCGCCGCGCCGCCCGTTGCCCGCGCCTTCGCTACGGACGCAGCCCCTGCAGGTAGTCGGCCACCGCCCGCATCTCGGCGTCAGTCAGGCGGGCGGCAATCTGCTGCATCGGCAGGTTGTTGCGGCGGGTGCCGTCGCGGAAAGCCTTGAGGGTGGCCTCGGTGTACTCGGCATGCTGGCCGAGGCCCGCCGGGTTGTGGCACCCGGAACAGGCCGGCAACGCCTTTTCCGCGATGCCGGCACGCCAGATGCGCTGGCCGAGTTCGAGCGTTTCCTTGCTGCGCGCCGTACCCGGCTTGGCCGTCTGGCTGGCAAACCATGCCGAGACATCGCGCTTGTCCTGATCGGACAGCGAGGCGGCCAGGCCGTTCATGATGGCGTTCTCACGCGCCGGCTTCTTCTCGCCCGGCCGCACGGTGTAGTCGAGCAGTTGCTTGTTCAGGTAGTGCACATGCTGCTGCGCCAGCCGGGGATTCGCTGAAATGGTCGAGTTGCCATCGGCGCCATGGCAGGCGGCGCACACCTGCGAGGCAATCTGCTGCCCCTTGGCCGGATCGGCCGCGGCTGCGGCCTTGGACTGCGCCCACGCCGGCGGAGCCACGGCGCCGACAACGGCCGTCAGAACGATCGAGCAGAGTCGCCACAACGAACTATTCATCGCACGCCCTAGTAAATGGGTTCCACGCGGGAATCAGCGAACCGTCTGCCGGGTGCTGCCCGGTCCGCAGGCCGCACCCGCCGGCACCCGCAACGACACACGCCGCCAGTCCGATTCGCAAAGCCGCGTATTCTACCGAAGTCCCCCGTCGCCCCACGGCTGCCCGTGTCTGCGCTGACACTGTTTCACTCCGCCCGCTTCACCGTCTCCGTGGCCGACCTCGCGGCGATGGTCGCTCCGGGCCTGCCCGAGATCGCCTTCGCCGGCCGCTCCAACGCCGGCAAGTCGACCGTCATCAACGTCCTCACGCAGCAGAAGCGGCTCGCGTTCTCCAGCAAGACCCCTGGGCGCACGCAACTGCTCAACTTCTTCGCCCTGACCGAGAAGAACGAGCTGGGCGAACGCGTCGAGCGCGGCTACCTGGTCGATTTGCCGGGATACGGCTATGCCCGGGCCGAGGCCGGTCAGCGGGCCACCTGGGACACGCTGGTCGGCGGCTATGTCGGCCACCGGCAGTCGCTGATCGGCATCGTGCTGGTGATGGACGCGCGCCGGCCGTTGCTGCCCGCCGACGAAGCGCTGCTGCAGTTCGTCGACCGTCGCAGCTGCCTGCTGCATCTTTTGCTCAACAAGGCCGATCAGCTGGGCACCGTCGAGCGTCGCGCGGCGCTGGCCGCCGCGCAGCGGCGTGCCGAGCGCATCGGACCACGCGCCAGCGCCCAGCTTTTTTCCGGCCTGAAGCGCGAAGGCGTGGAGGAGCTGGCAGCCACGCTGACGCGCTGGCTGTTCACCTAGCGGACGTATGATGGCCGCGAAAAAAATGCCCCGGTCAGCTGCCGGGGCCGAAGTGCCCTGCACTGGCAGGGCACCCGCTCAGGGAGGTGAAGCGGGAGACGACGGATCGTCCATCATCTCTGACTGAAGATAGCGAACGCAGTTCACGATCACGAGTTGGGAATTCCCCTCATGCAGATCCTCGGCAACTTTCCTGCCGTGCGCATGCGCCGCATGCGCCGCGACGACTTCTCGCGCCGGCTGATGCGCGAACACACGCTGACGGCGAGCGACTTCATCTATCCGGTGTTCATCCTCGACGGCGAGCGTCGGCGCGAGCCGGTGTCGTCAATGCCGGGCATCGAACGACTGTCGATCGATGAACTGCTGCCGGTGGCCGCGCATTGCCAGGACCTCGGCATTCCAGCCATCGCGCTTTTCCCGGTGATCGACGCCGCGCGCAAGTCGCCCGACGGCGCCGAAGCGCTGAACCCGGACGGGCTGGTGCCGCGGGCCGTGCGCACGCTCAAGCAGCACGCCCCGCAGCTCGGCGTGATGACCGACGTGGCGCTGGATCCCTACACCACGCATGGCCAGGACGGCCTGATCGACGCCAACGGCTATGTGCTGAACGACGAGACGATCGCGGTGCTGGTGCGCCAGGCGCTGGTGCAGTCCGAGGCTGGCGTCGACATCGTTGCGCCCAG
Source organism: Burkholderiaceae bacterium (assembly GCA_025458735.1). The sequence goes on from JALORV010000194.1 coordinate 2,461, forward strand.
CGACATGATGGACGGCCGCGTCGGTGCCATCCGGCAGGCACTCGAAGGCGCCGGACGCATTCACACCCGCATCATGGCGTACGCCGCCAAGTACGCGAGCGCGTTCTACGGCCCCTTCCGCGATGCCGTCGGTTCGTCTTCCAATCTCGGCAAGTCGGACAAGATGGTCTACCAGATGGATCCGGCCAACAGCGACGAGGCCCTGTGGGAGGTCGGCCTCGACCTCGCCGAAGGCGCGGACATGGTGATGGTCAAGCCGGGCATGCCGTACCTGGACATCGTGCGCCGCGTGAAGGACACGTACCGCGCGCCGACTTTCGTCTACCAGGTCAGCGGCGAGTACGCGATGCTGAAGGCGGCGGCGGCCAATGGCTGGCTCGACGAGCGCAAGGTCGTGCTGGAATCGCTGCTTGCCTTCAAGCGCGCCGGTGCCGACGGGGTGCTGACCTACTTTGCCCTGGCGGCGGCCCGCTGGCTGAAAGACGGCGCCTGAGACGGCCGACATCGTGAAGTGGATCGAAGTCGGAGCCGGCCGCGCGGTGGAACTCGCCGCCGAGCCCGGCGACGCGCCGGCCGAGGGCTATCTCTGGCTCGACGCCCTGCATGACGAGGTGACGGCCGAGCCGGAGTTGCTGCGCGAGGCGGTGCTGAGAGTGACCGGGATCCGCCTGCACGACCTGCACCTGCAGGACGCAACCAATCTGCAGCATCCGTCGTACTTCGACGGCACCAGCGAGTACGACATGCTGGTGTTCCGCAAGCTGGCCACCGCCGAGTTCCGTCCGCTCGAGGAAAAGGGCGCCACCGCCGACCGGCGCCGCATGCTGCAGGAGATCGTGACGCGGCCGATCACCTTCTTCCTGTTCGAGCGCCTGCTGGTCACGGTTCGACAGGGCACCAGCAAGACCGTCGAGCAGGCGCGCCTGCGCATGCTCGACCCGCGCGTGCGCGGCGACGGCAATGCCTATGACAGGACACGCCTGCCGAAATCGCCGGGCGAACTGATGCTGCGGCTGCTCAACGGGATGGTCGACCGCTACCTGGAACTGCGCGAACCGCTGTCCGACCGGCTGGATCGCTGGCAGCGCGACCTGCTCGATCCGCGCCGTCCGTTCAACAACTGGTCCGCCCTGCTGGAAGCCCGCATCGAGCTGCGCCGCCTGGAGAACCTGTGTGAAGGGCAGTACGACGCCCTGACCGAACTGCGCGATTCGTACCTGGAAGAGACGGCCGACGCCAACCTCAACGATGCCTACCTGGTCCGGCTGAACGACGTTCTCGAGCACATCCAGCGCGTACTGCACCACGCACGCCGGCTCGAGGCGGCTGCCGAGTCGGCGGTCCAGCTGCACTTTTCGGCCAACACGCACCAGACCAACGAGATCGTGCGCAAGCTGACGGCGATCGCGGCGATATTCGCGCCGCTGACGCTGATCACCGGCATATTCGGCATGAACTTCGATCACATGCCGCTGCTGCGTGAGTCCCACGGCTTTTTTTGGACGATCACCGGCATGGCCTCGATCGTGGTGGTCATGCTGCTTTACTTCTGGGCGCGGCGCATCCTCGACCGGCCGCGCACACCGCGGCCGCC
>JALORV010000195.1 GCA_025458735.1 Burkholderiaceae bacterium
TTCTTCGAAAACACCGTGGGCAAGGGCGGCTATGTCGTCGGCGGTCTTGGCGCGACCCAGTTCAGTCCGAGCACGAGCGGCCTGGGCAGCGAGTTCAGGCCATCCCTGAGCCTGGGTGTCGGCTACTCGTGGCCGGTGGCGCAGAACATCGACGTGCGTGCCGAAGCCCGCGGCTATTTCACGCTGGTCAACAGCAGCGGCGACTTCCTCTGTTCGGGCGGATGCGTGGTCAGGTTGACGAGCGACCTGTTCTCACAGTTCGAAGCATCGGTCGCCGTGCTGGCCCGCTTCTAGGGCCCGAGCACGCGAGCGCCCGGAAGGCTCCGGGCGTCGCGACGCGGACTGCGTGTGCGGGGCGGGCTTCAGTAGGTCTTGTACGGCAGGAACTTGCCGCTCATCACGATCTTCACCCGGTCGCCCTTGGGATCGGGCTCGCGCGTCATGTCCATCCTGAAGTCGATCGCGCTCATGATGCCGTCGCCGAATTCCTCGTGGATCAGTTCCTTGAACGTGGTGCCGTAGACGTTGACCAGCTCGTAGAAGCGGTAGATCAGCGGATCGGTCGGTACCGCGGTCGGCAGCGATCCCTTGTAGGGCACGACCTGCAGCAGCTTCACCGCCTCCTCGGGCAACGCGAAGATCTTGCCGAGCTTCTTCGCCTGTTCCTCGGAGAAGGTCATCTGGCCCAGGCAGCCGGCGGTGACCCACTCCTTCGACAGTCCGATTTTCCTGGCGACATCGGCCCACTTGATCCCCTTGCGGATCTTGGTGGCGACGATGAGTTCGGTGACGTCATTGCGGTCCATGCATGGTCTCCTTGCGGGGGAACTTGAAAATCATGTCAGCGCGGCCTCGGCCAGGCCGGGCGCGACGACCGGCGCCCGGTGCTGCGGCTCGGCGCGAAACGTCTTCGAGCGGTGCACCAGGAAGTCGATCAGGTGATTGCGGATCCGGTAGTACTGCGGGTCGTGATGCATGGTGAGCCGGGTACGGTCGCGCGGCATCGTGTTGTCGACCACCTCCGCAATGCAGGCGCGGGGGCCGTTGCTCATCAGCAGGATGCGGTCGGCGAGCAGCATCGCTTCATCGACGTCGTGCGTGATCATGAACACCGTCTGCTGAGTCGCCTGGACGATCGCCAGCAGCTCGTCCTGGATCGTGCCGCGAGTCAATGCGTCGAGCGCGCCGAAGGGTTCGTCGAGCAGCAGCATCTTCGGCTGGATCGCGAAGGCGCGCGCGATGCCGACGCGCTGCTTCATGCCGCCGGACAGCTCCGACGGCTTCTTGTGCTCGGCGCCGGTCAGGTGCACGAGATCGATGTACTGCTGTACCTGCGCCCGCACCTGCTCCGCGCTCCATTCGGGCCAGCGCGAGCGCACCGCGAAGCCGATGTTGCCGGCCACGGTGAGCCACGGCAGCAGCGCGTGGCCCTGGAACACGACGCCGCGGTCGAGGCTGGGGCCGGCGATCTCGCGGCCCTGCATGAACGCCTCGCCGCTGCTGGCCGAGTCCAGCCCCGCCAGCACGTTGAGGATGGTCGTCTTGCCGCAGCCGGAGTGCCCGATGACGCACACGAACTGGCCGCGCTCGATCGCGAAGTCGACGTGCTCGAACACCGGTTCCGCCGACGCGGCGTAGCGCTTGGCCAGTCGCTGCACGCTGAGAAACGGCTCTGTCATGGCGGCGTCCTAGTCCACGTACGAGACGGCGCGCTGCAGCCGCGCGAAGGCGGCGTCGAGCACCATGCCGACCACGCCGATCATCAGGATGCCGAAGATCACGTTGGTCAGCGACAGGTTGTTCCACTCGTTCCAGATGAAGTAGCCGATGCCGGTGCCGCCGACCAGCATCTCGGCGGCGACAATCACCAGCCAGGCGATGCCGATCGAGATGCGCATGCCGGTGACGATGGTCGGCGCGGCGGCCGGCAGGATCACGCGCAGCGCCTTGCGCAGCGGATCGACTTCCAGCGTGCGGGCGACGTTGAGCCAGTCCCGGCGCACGCTTGCCACGCCGAAGGCGGTGTTGATCAGCATCGGCCACACCGAGCAGATGAAGATCACGAAGATCGAAGAGACACCGGAGTTCTTGATCGTGTAAAGCGCGAGCGGCATCCAGGCGAGCGGCGAGATCGGCTTGAGCAGGTTGATGTAGGGCTGCAGCGTGCGGTTGACGAGTGGCGACATGCCCATTGCGAAGCCGAGCGGCACGGCCACCAGCACGGCGAGCAGGAAGCCAAGGCCAACCCGCGCCAGCGAGTAGCCGAGCTGCAGCCCGATGCCCTTGTCGTTCGGGCCGTTGTCGTAGAACGGGTTGGCGAGCTGCGCGACGATCGTGCCCCACACCTGGCCCGGCGTCGGAAAGCCTTCGGTCTTCTTCTCGCCGGCCGGGTCCTTGCCGAGCAGCTTCTGGTATTCGATCTGCTCGGGCGTCAGCGCCGGACCCTGCACGGTTGACGTGCTGCCCGCCGTGGCCAGGTGCCAGGCGCCGATGAAGACGAGCAGCAGCAGCGCGGCCAGCAGCGCTGCGCGCAGGTTGAGCGACAGCATCGGTCAGGCGGCGCGTCGCACCGTGAAGCTGCCCGCGTACTCCTTCGCCTTCGCGGGATCGAACTCCTTGCCCATGATGGTGAACCGGCGCATGCCGTTGTCCGGGGCCGGCAGCGGCTGGCCGAGTTCCTTCATGAAGCGGCGGGCGTCGGTCAGCAGGAACACCTGCTGCGCGATCTGCGTGTAGTTGACCTCGCCCTTGATGTAGCCCCAGCGCTGCATCTGCGTCAGCATCCAGATCGCCATCGAGGTCCACGGCATCGGCGGAAAGTCGATGCGGTCGGGGACGTTCTTCACCTGGCCCAGGCCGTCGGCGAAGCGGCCGGTCAGCACCTGCGCGACCACCGTCTCCGGCTGGTTCAGGTACTGCGCTGGTGAGATCACCTTGGCGATCAGCTCGCGGTTGCGCGACTCCTGAGCCATCGCGGCCGCTTCCAGCACGGCGCGGTAGAGCGCGGCATAGGTGTTCGGCGCCGACTTGATCAGCGACTCGTTGAAGCCGAACGCGCAGCAGGGGTGGCCGTCCCAGATTTCCTTCGACAGGATGTGGATGAAGCCCACCTCGTCGTACACCGCGCGCTGGTTGAACGGGTCGGGCCCGAGGAAGCCGTCGATGTTGCCGGCGCGCAGGTTGGCCACCATCTCCGGCGGCGGCGTGACGCGGATCTGGATGTCCTTGTCCGGGTCGAGCCCCGCCTGCGCCACGTAGTAGCGCAGCAGGAAGTTGTGCATCGAGTATTCGAACGGCACGGCGAAGCGGAAGCCCTTCCAGCTGGCGGGATCGCGCTTGTCCTTGTGCTTCGTCGCCAGCGTGATGGCCTGGCCGTTGGTATTCTGGATCGTCGCCACCCGCATCGGCTGCGCCACCGAGCCCAGGCCCTGCGAGATCGCCAGCGGCATCGGCGACAGGAAGTGCGAGGCATCGTGCTCGCCATTCAGCATCTTGTCGCGGATCAGTGCCCAGCCGGCGGTCTTGTTGAGCTGCACGCGCAGGCCCTGCCGCTTATAGAAGCCGAGCGGATCGGCCATGATCAGCGGCGTGGCGCAGGTGATCGCGATGAAGCCGATCTTCAGGTCGTTCTTCTCGAGTGGACGCTTGTCCTGCGCCATCGCCTGCAGCGAGCGCCTTGACGAGCGCGGCCTCGATGAAGTCATTCGAGAGCCGATCCGCACCGTCGGCGGCCGCGGCCGCGGCCGTGTCCTGGGCCGCCGCATGCTCGGCTTCGCTGGCATGACGACCGCAGGCGCAACGCAGCGTCAACGGGCGATCCGGATCGTAAGGGCGGTAACGGTTCGTCATGCGTGCTCCGAAGGGTGAGGTCTGCCCCTCGAAATGCAGGTTCCATGCCATGCAGGGTTTGCACGCGTTCGTCGGGCTCATCTGGAAGTTGCCGGTGGGTCCCGGCTGGGCGCCTCACCGCTGCGGTGCGCCGATGCCCGCTGGCGGTGCCCGCCGTCCGCGCGTGCACCGTGGCCGGCCGGCGTCGGCGGATGGCACGCAGGGCAGCGCCGGAGTCGACCTCGGTCAAGCGGGCGCACCGCGAAAGTGCAAGAATCCGCGGCTGATCGAGTGCACGCGGGCGCGTCGCCCGGTGC
>JALORV010000196.1 GCA_025458735.1 Burkholderiaceae bacterium
TTCCTCGCCAGCCCCTCCAATGTCATGGTGGTCGCCGTGGCGGCGGGAGTAGTGATCGGCATGGCCACGGGAATCGCCTATGTGCACCCGGACAAGCCGCTCGCTTTCTTCATCAATGAGCTGGGCGTTTCCGGCCGCCTGCGGCGGCGGGGCATCGGCCGCAGGCTGCTTGCCGCGCTGCTCGACAGGGCCGCCGGCCTCGGTTGCACGGAGGCCTGGGTGGCAACCGAGACTGGCAATGCGCCCGCCCGTTCCCTGTACGTCAGTGCCGGCGGCATCGAGGACGACGAGCCGGCGGCCGTCTACGTCTATCCGCTGGCGGGCCGCCTCGCGCAGACCGGTGCCGCGGCGCCGCCGGGGGGCAGCGGGGTCGACCCCCGTTTACCGGCGGGCGGTACGCGGCGTACGCTTGACGATTCCCGAGTCGTGGAGGGTCGAATGAAACGTGTCACGGGCATCGGCGGCATTTTCTTCCACGCGAAGGACCCGGCTCGTCTGCGGGCCTGGTATCGCGACCATCTCGGCATCGACGTGCAGGACTGGGGCGGCGCGGCCTTCAACTGGAGCGACGCCGACGGCAGGCCCGCCGGCGGAACGACGATCTGGTCGGTGGGTGCGGCCGACGGCACTCATTTCGCGCCGAGCACCTCGTCGTTCATGATCAACTACCGCGTTGCCGACCTTCATGCACTGGTGCGGGTGCTGCGGGCTGAGGGCTGCAACGTTCTGGAGAAGATCGAGGAGTCGGAGTACGGCAAGTTCGCCTGGGTGATGGACCCGGAAGGCAACAAGGTCGAGCTGTGGGAACCGCCGCCCGGCCAGTGATCGGGCTCCACTGACGGGTCGACTTGCGATGAAGTGTCCGGGTCAGTCGCTCCGCGGGCCTGCTGCGATCTGCATGGCCTTTGCCGCGTCGCTGTGGGCACCGCTGCCTGCATGGGCGGACGACGCGCTGGCTGCCCGTGTCGATGCCCTGCTGGCGCCACTCGAGGCGGCCCGAGAGTTCAACGGCGCGGTGGTGCTGGTGCGCAAAGGCGTCGTGGTCGCGCGCCGGGGCGTCGGCGTCGCCAATCGCACGACGGGCACGGCGCTGACGCCGGCGACGCCGGTCGACGGCGGTTCGCTCGCAAAAACGTTCACTGCGGCCGGCATCTGGTGGCTGGCGCAGGAAGGACGGCTCGATGTCGACGCGCCGGTAACGCGCTATCTGCCCGAGTTTCCGCACGCCCGGACCACGGTGCGGCAGCTGATCTCGCACAGCAACGGGCTGCCCCCGTACTACGAGTTCTTCGATCCGTACTTCGGCAAGGACGAGGTTCGCACCACTGAAGGGCTGCTCAGGGTCGTTGCGCGTCGCGCGCCGAAGCCGCGCTTCGAGCCGGGTACGCGCTTCGAATACTCCAATGTCGGCTATGACACCCTGGCGCTGGTGATCGAGCGGGTCAGTGGGCAGGGCTACGAGGCCTTCGTGCGCGAGCGCTTTTTCAGGCCGAACGCGATCACGGCGAGCTTCGCGCGGCCTGCGCGCTTTGCCGACTGGCCCGGCGTGCGCACGATCGGCTACCGCTGGCGCAATGGCACCTGGCGGCTTTACGACGCCTACGACCTCGAGGCTTTCCTCGGGGCCTCGAACCTGATCTTCACGGCGGACGATCTGGCGCGCTGGGCTGCCGCGAACGCCGCGGGGCGAGCCGTGCCGGCGGCGGTCGAGGCGATCGGGCAACCGCGCATCCCGATCGCCGGGCAGCCGTCGCCGATCACCGGGCTCAGCTGGTACTGCGACGCAACCGGGACGCGCTGCTACTACACGGGCTCGAACAACGCCTTTCACAGCCTGGTGTACTGGGACCGCGCGCGCAACGAGGCGGTGGCGCTGGTCAGCAACAGCGCCACGCCGCCGTGGCAGATGATCACGTTGCAGCGCAGCCTGGTCGATGCCTTGGCCGGTCGGCCGGTGGCGGTGTCGGCTCCGCTGCAGTTCGAGCGGTTCGATCCGAAGCGGCTCGCGATGCTGGCCGGAAACTATCGCGTTGAAGGTCTTGGCAACGTCACGCTGCGACCCGGCAACGAAGGCCTGCTGCTTCAGGTGGACGACGGCCTGGAGTTCGACATGTTCCCGGTCAGCCGCGAGGTGCTGTACGTGCCGGGACCGGATTTGTTCGTGGCCTTCAGCAACGGCGCACCGCCGGCGCGGCTGCATGTCCGCTCGATGTTCATCGATGCGAGCGGCGTGCGCGTCGCACCGGCCGCCGTCGCGCCCGCGAATTAGCCGCTCGAGATGACACCGGCTGCGCTCGCCGTCGACATCGAACCGGCCGATCCCCGGGGCGAGGCTGCGTTGACCCTGTTGCGCGAAGCCGCGCTCGAGGCGCGTGAGCTGAATGGCGTACCGCAGGGGGCGGAGGCGTCCTGGCCGACCAACCCGCCCACGCCGCCGCGCGGCGATTACCTGGTGGCCGTGGTCAACGGTGAAGCGGCCGGCATGGCGGCGCACCGGCCACTCGACGCCATCGCTACTGAACTGCGGCGTGTGTTCGTGCGACGCCCGTTTCGGCGCCTCGGAATCGCGCGTCGCCTGCTGGCGGCCATCGAGTCCCGCGCGCGGGCGCGGGGCTTCGCGGTGATGCGGCTGGAGACCGGCCCGCGCCAGCTGGCCGCCATGAGGCTCTACGAGCATTGCGGCTATGTGCGCATTGCGGCCTTCGGCGCCTACGTCGACGACCCGACCAGTGTCTGCTACGAGAAGCGCCTGGACGAAGCGGCGGGGGCGCGGCCCGCGTTGGTGCTCACCGAGCCCAAGGGAGAGGGCGGGCCATGAACGACCTCGAGGCCATTGCCCGCGAGATGATGGCGGCGCAGGAGGAGGCGCGGCAGATCGTGCCCTTCACCGAGCGTTGGCCCCAGTTCGGGCTGCAGACGGCCTATGAAGTCGCCGGTCTCATCCATCGGGCACGCGTGGCAGCGGGCGCGCGCCCGGTCGGCCGCAAGATCGGCTTCACCAATGCAGATATGTGGAGAATCTATGGCGTGCGCGAACCGGTCTGGGCCCACGTCTACGAGCACACCGTCACTCGGCTGCAGGGCACATCTTGTCGCTGCGGCATCGACCGCATGACGGAGCCGAAGATCGAACCCGAGATCGTGTTCGGTTTTCGCACCGTGCCCGCCAAGGGTGCCGGACTCGAGGAGATTCTCGATGCCGTTGAGTGGATCGCGCACGGGTTCGAAGTCGTGCAGTCGCACTTTCCGCACTGGAAGTTTGCCGCGGCCGATACCGTCGCCGACTGGGCGCTGCATGCCTGCCTGTTCATCGGTCCGGTTCGTCCGGTCGACCAGCTCGGTGCATTGTTCGCCGATGCGCTGGCGCACTTCGAGGTCGACCTTGCGTGTGACGGTGAACTGCAGGAGACCGGCGGCGGAGGCCGTGTACTCGGCAGCCCGCTGCAGGCGCTGGCCTGCCTGCAGCAGGTGCTGGCGAAGCAGCCGCAGTGGCGTCTGCGGCCGGGTGAAATCGTGTCGACCGGAACCCTGACAACGGCGCGGCCGATGCACGCCGGCCAGACCTGGACCACGAGTCTGCGTGGGATCGATCTGCCCGGACTGACGCTGAAAGTTGATGCGCCCTGGGTTGCTCCAACGCGGGTCGATCCAGCGCGGGAC
>JALORV010000197.1 GCA_025458735.1 Burkholderiaceae bacterium
GGCGCGGTTACGCGTACGAGCTGTACTCGGGCGAGTACATCTGCGAGTGCACGTAGGCCAGTATGTCCTGCGGCGCGTCGATGCCGGCCAGCCCCGCCGCAAGCGCCTCCTCGATCACCGCCGCAGCGATGAAGGCCGAGACCTCGCGCACGCGCGCCAGCGGCGGATACAGGCTGCCCTGCGCCAGGTCGGCATCGCCGACCTGCGCCGCCAGCGTGCGCGCCGCCGCCATGAACATGCGGTCGGTGACGTGCGCCAGTCCGCCGGCAATCGCGCCCAGCCCGACGCCGGGGAAGATGTACGAGTTGTTGCCCTGGCGCGGCACGAAGTGCCTGCCGTCCACCGTCACCGGCGCGAACGGACTGCCCGAGGCGAACAGCGCCCGCCCGCCCGACCATGCATACGCCTGCTCGGCGGTGCACTCGGAGCGCGAGGTCGGGTTCGACAGGGCAAAGACGATCGGCCGCTCGTTCAGCCGCGACATCGTCTCGACCACCTCCTGGGTGAAGGTGTTCGGGGTGGCCGACACGCCGATGATCGCCGTCGGCTTCAGTGCCCGGATGGCCTCGATGAACGTGCCGGCCGGCGCGTGCTCGTGCGCGTACGGCTTCTTGTGCACCGCCAGGTCGCCGCGCGAGGCCACCACCAGGCCCTTCGAGTCGACCAGCCAGCAGCGCCTGCGCGCGTCGGCGGCGGCCATCCCTTCGTCGACCATCGCCTCGACCAGCAGGTCGGAGATGCCGGTGGCGGCCTCGCCGGCACCCAGGCACATGAAGGTCTGCTCGGCCAGCGGCTTGCCGGTGACGCGCAGCGCCGAGAAGATGCCGGCCACGGTCACCGACGCCGTGCCCTGGATGTCGTCGTTGAAGGCGCAGATGCGGTCGCGGTACTTCTGCAGCAGGGTGGTGGCGTCGATGAACTCGTCGATGAACTCGTCGTAGGCAGCGCCGGTCAGCCGCGGCTGGCGCAGCCCGATGTACAGGCGGTCGCCGTGCAATGCCATGTTGTTGGTGCCGACGTCGAGCAGCACCGGCAGGCAGTGGCGCGGATGCACGCCGGCGCAGGCGGTGTACAGCGCCAGCTTGCCGATCGGGATTCCCATGCCGTTGGCGCCGAGGTCGCCCAGTCCGAGGATGCGCTCGCCGTCGGTGACGACGATGATCGCCGCCTCGCGGTAAGGCCAGTTGCGCAACACCTGGGCGATGCGGCCGCGGTCGGCGGCCGAGATGTAGACGCCGCGCGGCCGCCGGTAGATGTGGCCGAACTGCTGGCAGGCCAGGCCGACCGTCGGCGTGTAGATCAGCGGCATCATCTCGTCCGGGTTCTCGGTGACGACCCGGTAGAACAGCGTCTCGTTGCGGTCCTGCAGCGACTCCAGCGCGATGTACTTGGCCAGGTTCGTCTGCAGCCGGCGGATGTTCTCCAGCACCCGCTCGACCTGGTCCTCCAGCGTCGCCACCCGCGGCGGCAGCAGGCCGCGCAGGCCGAGCGCCTCGCGCTCCACCTCGGTGAAGGCCGTTCCCTTGTTCAGCGACGGATCGCGCAGCAGCGTTGCGCCGCGCGGAAACCACTCGGGAAGCGGCGGCGGCAGAACGCGCTTGCTGGTTCGGTGCGACATGGCGTCTCTCCTCGGTGGCCTGGACGGCTCGCCGGAGTTCTTTTCCCGCGGCGGCTGAGCCGGTGCTCGGTTGAAGCCCGCGCGCCGCGCCTTGTGCGGCGCACGACGACTCGGCAACCGCGTAACGCTAGAGACACGCCCCGGGTCCGTGTTGACTGCGGTCAACCGAAACCCGCTGGGGCGGGATCGCGCAGCGGTGCCGATCGCGCGCACACTGCGATCGTCGATTGGCTCGACGGCACCCGACACTGCCGCGGGACCGCCGAGGCGCCGGCGGCAGTTCACCGCAGGGAGGCTCCGATGAGTGCGCCCCAGTATCGGCCGGTGCTCGAGCGGCACCCGTTCTGCAAGGACTTCGGGACGCCGCAGCTCGAGCGGCTGGCGGCGCTGGCACGTCCCGTCGCCTTCGCCCCGGAGGAGGTCGTCTTCGAGACGGGCGACCTGTGCAACGACTTCTACCTGATCGTCGGCGGCCGCGTGGCGCTCGAGATGCCGGTCGGCGCGCGCACGCTGCGCATCCAGACGCTCAGCGACGGCGACGAGTTCGGCTTCTCGGCACTGATCACGGGCCGCGCCATGTCCTTCCGGGCGCGCGCCCTGCAGCGCGTCGAGGCGCTGGCCTTCGACGGCGGCGCGCTGCTCGCGGCCTGCCGCGCCGATGCGGAACTCGGCTTCAGCCTGATGCGCAAGCTGCTGCTGATGGTCTCCGAGCGCCTGGACGCGACGAGGCTGCAGCTGATGGACACCTACTCGCCGGTGGCGGCGCGCGCCGGCGCCTGAAACCGCGCCCCGCCGCCGAAGACATACGGCGCCGGCGGATGGCCGAGGCAAACAGGCGCAGCGCCGCGTGGTGCGCGAGGCCGAACGCTACAGGCCGCGCAGCAGCCCGCCCGGGTAGACCATCAGGATCACCGCCGGCACCAGGCACACGGCGATCGCGCCGAGCGCCAGCGTCGCCTGCGGCTGCGGCTTCAGCCCGGCCGGCTCCGGGCTCATGAACATGTACTGCAGCACGCGCAGGTAGATGTAGATGCCGAGGTAGCTGCCGACGAGGCCGAGCACCGCGTACAGCGTGTAGCCGGCTTCGATCACGTTGCGGAAGATCAGGAACTTGGCGACGAAGCCGGGCAGCGGCGGGATGCCGGCCAGCGAGAACATCGCCACCGCGATCATCAGCGCGGCGAACGGCGCGCGCTGGAAGTAGCCCCTCAGGTTCTCCAGGCGGTCGCGCTCGACGTCGTCGCCGGCGGCGGGCAGCGCCGCGAACGCCAGCATGTTCATCAGCCCGTAGACCAGGACGTAGAAGGCCACCGCCTCGAAGCGGCCCTCGCTGTCGCCGAGGAAGGCGTAGAAGAGGTAGCCGGCGTGAGCGATCGACGAGTAGGCGATCATGCGGCGGAAGCTCGTCTGCCTGATGGCCGCCAGGTTGCCCCAGACGATCGACGCCAGCGACAGGATCGCCAGCAGTTCGACCAGGCGCCCCGACAGCGAGTTGACGCCGAACAGCCGCACCGCGGCGAGCAGCACGCCGGCCTTGATCACCGTCGACATGAAGCCGGCGACCGGCACCGTGGCCGCCTCGTAGGCATCGGGCGCCCAGGTATGGAACGGCACGATCGCCGCCTTGAGGAAGAAGGCGAGCAGGATCAGCACCACAGCCGCCTGCGCCATCGGGTTGCCGGTGTCGAGCAGGCGGCCGAAGGCGTCGAGCGACAGCGCACCGGTGTAACCGAACATCAGCGACACGCCCATCAGCAGCATGGCCGTGGCGGTGCCGCCGAGGATCAGGTACTTCAGCGCCGCCTCGGTCGCCTCGACGCGCTGCATCGCCAGCAGCACCAGCACGTACACCGGAATCGACATCAGCTCCAGGCCGAGGAACAGCGTCAGGAAGCTGTCGGCCGACAGGATCAGCGTCGTGCCGACCAGCGACGACAGCAGCAGCGAGTAGAACGGTCCGCCGCGGAACTCGTCGCGGCCCAGCAGCAGCGCCGGCAAGGCCAGCACGAGCACGATCGCCTTGGCCGCGTAGGAGCTCGAGTCGACCGAGTAGTGGCCGGGGAAGGGCGCTGCCGCGTGGCCGATCGCGGCCAGCGCCGCCGCCGCGACCGTGGCGGCGATCACCGCCGCCACCGAGACGGCCAGCAGTCCGCGCGGCCGCGCCATGACGGTGTCGATCAGGATCAGGACCACCAGGCCGGCCAGCAGCAGGATCTCCGGCGCCATCGCCGCCAGCAGCACCGACCAGTTCATCGCGCAGCCTCCATCCGGCGCTGCGCCAGCAGCGGCGGCGAGCCGGCCAGGGCATCGGGCTGCTCGGCGCCGGCGACCAGCCGCTGGAAGTGCAGCGCCGCCTGCTCGGTCTTGCGCATCGGCTCATCGGGGGCCAGGCCAATCCAGAACACCGGCACCAGCAGCGCGGCGAGGATCAGCTTCTCGCGCCGGTTCAGATCCGCCACCGGGCCGTGCGGCACCTTGGTCGTGCCGTACAGGAAGCGCTGGGCGAACCACAGCATGTACATCGCGCCGAGCACGACGCCGGACACCGCGATCACCGCCCACACGAGGGGCACCGAGTCGCCGGCGAGATGCTGCGGCCAGGCGGCGTTGAAGGCGCCGAGCAGCACCAGGAACTCGCCGGTGAAGCCGCTGGTCGTCGGCAGGCCGATGGCGGCCAGCGTCAGGATCATGAAGAACACCGAGTACACCGGCAGCGCCTTGGCCAGCCCGCCGTAGGCGGCCAGCTCGCGCGTGTGGCAGCGCTCGTAGATCATGCCGACCATCAG
>JALORV010000198.1 GCA_025458735.1 Burkholderiaceae bacterium
CGGCCCGCGCGAGCTTGCCGGCGCAACTTCTCGCCTGCGGATTGCGGGCGATTCCGCCATCCCAACAGATCGGTCACATGGTTCAGTTCTTCATCGACAACCTCCTGCTGATCGCCGTCGCCTTCATCAGCGGCGCCATGCTGGTCTGGCCGCTGGTGCGCGCGCGCGCCAGCGGGCCGACGCTGTCGACGCTGCAGGCGACGCAACTCATCAACGCCCGCAATCCGCAAATCGTCGACCTGCGTAGTGCCGAGGACTTTGCCAAGGGATCGCTGCCGAATGCGCGCAGCGTACCGGCGGCGACAGTCGGGGCGCGGGCGGGTGAACTGAAGAAGGACAAGCCGGTGCTGCTGGTGTGCGCGACCGGCACCAGCGCCGGCCGGACCGCGGCACTGCTGCGCAGCCAGGGTTTCAGCGAAGTGTTCGTGCTTGCCGGCGGCATCGCCGGCTGGCGCGAGGCCGGCCTGCCGCTGCGCAGCTGACAGAGGAATTCAATCAGATGAACCAGGTGGTGATGTACAGCACGGCCGTGTGCCCGTTCTGCCAGCGCGCCGAGGCGCTGCTGAAGGCGCGCGGCGTCGGCGCGATCGAGAAGATCCGCATCGATCTTGATCCTGCGCGCCGAGACGAGATGATCGCCCGCACGGGCCGGCGCACCGTGCCGCAGATCTACATCGGCCAGACTCACGTCGGCGGTTTCGACGACCTTGCTGCGCTCGACCGCGACGGCAAGCTCGCCGGCCTGCTGTCAGCCTGATTTCGACTTCAACCCCGCCGCGGCACCGTTTCGCTGCGGCACCCTGCCAGGAACTTCCATGAACGAAACTACCGCCGCCACCGCGGCTGATGCGCAGGCCCCCGTGTTTCAGGTGCAGCGCATCTATCTGAAGGACGCGTCGCTCGAAATGCCGAACGCGCCGACCATCTTTCTCGAGGGCGAGGGCCCGAAGGTCGACGTGCAGCTGGAAGTCTCCGATGCGCCCGTGGTCGAAGGCCTGCACGAGGTGGTGGTGCGCGTTACCGTGACGGCCAAGGTCAAGGACAAGGTGCTGTTCCTGGTCGAGGGCAAGGAAGCCGGCATCTTCGAACTGCGCAACATCCCGGCGGAACAGAAGACGCCGATCCTCGGCATCGTCTGCCCCGGCATCGTCTATCCCTACCTGCGCTCGAACATCGCCGACCTGATCAGCCGTACCGGCCTGCCGCCGATCCATCTGGCGGAGATCAACTTCGAAGCGTTCTACCAGCAGCGTCTCGCGGCGCTGGCGCAGCAGTCCGCCGGTAGCGCGGCGGCTGCTCCGGCGATCGGCGGCAACGGCGCGGCCAACGCCTGAGACCGGCATGAATGTCGCGGTGCTCGGCGCAGGAGCGTGGGGCACCGCGATCGCCTGCACGCTGGCGTCGCGCCAGCCGGTGGTGCTGCATGTCCGTGACCGGCAGCAGGCTGAAGCGATGCGCAGCGCGCGCGTCAACCAGCGATACCTTCCTGAAGTCGAGTTGCCGGCAGCTCTGGAGGTCGAGAGCGATTGCGCGCGCGCGGTGGACTTTGCCCGCCGTGGCCTGATCGTCATCGCGACGCCCACGCGCGCGCTGCGCCCGCTGTGCCTGCAACTGCGCGCGCTGGCGGCGGCCGCGCCGGTGGTCTGGCTGTGCAAGGGCTTCGAGGAAACCGAGCACCTGCTGGCCCACGAGGTCGTTGCGGCCGTCTGGCCGGAAGCCGTCGGCCGCAGCGGTCCCCTGTCCGGCCCCAGCTTCGCGCTCGAAGTCGCGCGCGGACTGCCGACCGCGCTGACCGTGGCCGGTCCGGCCGGGCTCTGCACCACCGTGACCGAGGTCATGCATGCCGGGGCGCTGCGGATCTACTCTTCGAGCGACATCGTTGGAGTCGAAGTGGGCGGGACCGTCAAGAACGTGCTGGCCATTGCCACCGGCATCTGCGACGCACTGGAACTGGGACTGAACGCCCGTGCGGCACTGATCACGCGTGGCCTGGCGGAAATGACCCGCCTCGGCGTGGCGCTGGGGGCGCAGCCGGCGACCTTCATGGGCCTGACGGGGGTCGGCGACCTGATCCTGACCGCCACCGGCGACCTGTCGCGCAATCGACAAGTGGGTCTTGCACTGGGCCACGGCAGCACGCTCAACGCGGCGGTCGACCAGCTGGGCCATGTCGCCGAGGGCGTGCGCTCGGCGCCGGCCGTGCTGGCGCGCGCCCGCAAGCTGGGTGTGCAGATGCCGATCACCGAGGCGGTCTGTGCGGTGCTGGCGGGGGAGGCAACGCCGGCAGCGGCGCTCGACCGGCTGCTGGCCCGTGACCCGCGCGCGGAAGTCGAACTGCCCCCATCGCGCGGCGCGACTGTCGAACCGGCACCGCGCTCGGGAGAGCAGACGCGATGACGCTGTCGGCCGTCTGTGTGTTCTGCGGCTCGCAGTCCGGCAGCCGTCCCGAGTACGCGGAAGCGGCGGCCGAACTCGCGGTTGTGCTGGCCGGACGCGGGATCTCGCTGGTGTTCGGCGGCGGACACGTGGGCCTGATGGGCGCGCTGGCCGATGCGGGCCTGGCCGCCGGTGGGCGCGTCGTCGGAATCATTCCAAGACACCTGATGCGGCCGGAGCTGGCCCACCGCGGACTCACCGAGCTGCAGGTCGTCGCCTCGATGCACGAGCGCAAGCGCGCGATGGCCGCCGCCAGCGATGCCTTCGTGGTGCTGCCCGGCGGCTACGGCACGCTCGAGGAAATGTTCGAGATGGTGACCTGGCTGCAATTGCAGCTGCAGTCGAAACCGGTCGGCATCCTGAATATCGAAGGCTACTTCGATCCGCTGCTCGCCTTCCTGCGGCATGCCGCCGACGAAGGATTCATCCGCCCCGAGCACTGGGACCTGCTGATCGTCGAGCACAGCCCGGCGTTGCTGCTCGACCGGCTGGATCTGCACGCGGCGCGGATGTCGCAGGTCCACCCGGCCGTTGTTGACCCGCAGCGCAGCTGAGCCGCAGCGACTGCAGCCCACCGGGGCGTCGCGTTGCCCGCCGGCTTCACTGCCCGCCGGCAAACGACTGCTGGCGCCACGCCTCGTAGACGACCACCGCGACCGCATTGGACAGGTTGAGGCTGCGGTTGCCAGGCCGCATCGGCAGACGCAGCCGCCGCTGCGGGGCAACGCGCTCGCGCAGCTCTGCCGGCAGCCCGCTCGACTCCGCACCGAACACCAGCCAGTCACCCGGCTGGTAGGCCACTTCGGCATAGCCCACCGTGCCATGCGTCGTGCAGCAGTACAGGCGTTCGGCAGGCGGGCTTTCGCGCGCGAGCAGGGCCTCGAAGTCGGCATGGACCTGCAGCTCGGCATACTCGTGATAGTCGAGGCCGGCCCGACGCAGCTGCTTGTCGCTGAGGTCGAAACCGAGTGGCTGAACCAGGTGCAGCCGGGCACCCGTGTTGGCACACAGTCGGATCACGTTGCCCGTGTTGGGTGGAATCTCGGGCGCGACCAGGACGACGTTGAACATCGCGCCGAGCCTCAGGGGGTGCGGGCGACGACGCGGTTGACGACGCTGGCCGCACCGGCCCGCTTCAAGGTGGCGGCGATCTCCGCAAGGGTGCTGCCGGTGGTCATCACGTCATCGATCACCACGATGCCGAGGCCGCGCACGTCGCC
>JALORV010000199.1 GCA_025458735.1 Burkholderiaceae bacterium
CGCCAGCAAGGCGCTGGCGTTTCTGTTCCTCGGCGCCGTGTTTGTCGTCAACGGCACGCTGTTCCTGCTGGCGCTGGTGGCCATCACGCAACGCCTGCGGCAGGCCTCGGCCGGTGCCAGCGACGGCCTGCGCCGCGCCCTGAACGCTGCCGGTGCGGCGCTGTTCGCCGGGCTTGCCGTCCGGCTTGCGCTCGCCGAGCGATAGGCCCGCAGCCACCCATGGGCACCGTCCTCGTCATCGGCGCTTCGCGCGGCATCGGGCTGGAGTTCGTGCGCCAGTACGCTGCCGACGGCGCCCGCGTGATCGGCACCGTGCGACGGGACGAGGACGCCGTGAAGCTGCGCGAACTCGGCGCCAAGCCGCTGCTGCTCGATGTGCTGGACGAGGCGGCGGTCGGCAGCTTCGGCGAGCAGCTGCATGGCGAAAGGCTCGATGTGGCCATCGTCAACGCCGGCGTGTACGGCCCGCGCACCAGCGCGATCGCCGCACCCGGCGGACTCGACTTCGACCAGGTCATGCACACCAACGTGCGTGCCCCGATGCAGCTGATCCCGCAACTGCTGCCGGGCCTCGCGGCCGCCGCCGGCAAGCTCGCGCTGGTATCGAGCCGCATGGGCTCGCTGTCGCTGATGAGCAGCACCTCGGGCTGGCTGTATCGTGCAAGCAAGGCCGCCGCCAACGCCGCGCTGCGTGCCGCCAGCCTCGAGCTGGGGCCGCACGGCATCGTCTGCATCGCCTTCCATCCGGGCTGGGTACGCACCGAGATGGGCGGTGCCGGCGCCGACATCGACGCGGCCACCAGCGTGGCCGGGATGCGGCGCGTGCTGGCGGCCGCCAACGCGTCCCAGAACGGCAAGTTCCTCAACTTCAACGGCGAGCAGCTGTCCTGGTAGATGACCCCAACATGAACGAGCGTCGCCTGATCTCTTCCGGCTCCGCCTTCGAAGCGGTGGCCGGCTACAGCCGCGCCGTGGTCGAGGGCGACACGGTGTACGTCGCCGGCACCACCGGCTTCGACTACGCGGCGATGACGATCGCCAGCGACGCCGTCGCCCAGACCCACCAGTGCTTCCACAACATCGCACAGGCGCTGGGCCAGGCCGGCTGCACGCTCGACGACGTGGTGCGCGTGCGCTACTACCTGGCCGAGGCGGCGCTGTTCGAACAGGTCGCGCCGGTTTTCGGGCACTATTTCGCCACTGCGCGCCCGGCCGCGACCGCGATCGTGTGCGGACTGGTCGATGCGCGCATGAAGATCGAAATCGAGGTGACCGCCAGGCGCCGCTCCGGCTCCTGATGGCCGCCACCGCAACGATCGCAGTCTGACCCGGGACCGCCGCCGTGCCGCTGCAGGTGTTCATCGTCCTCGTCTACGGCATCTGCTGCTGGCTGGCGATCGCCGTCATCGAGCCGGTGATGCGCAACTTCGCCAACGAGGCCGGCATGGCGAGCTGGCTGTTCGTCGCGATCCCCGGCCTGCTGGCGATGCTGTTCGCGGTGCTGTCCTACCTGAAGGCCGCCACCCGCGTGACCACCATGGAGCACTCGATGTCGCGCGCACTGCTGGTGGCGCTGCTGACGTGGATCGCAGTGACCACGCTGATCGCCTGGCTGTGGTGCCCGGCGCACAGCGCGCTGCGCTGCTACTCCAACGCACTGATCACCACCGGCATCATCGGCGGCGGCCCGCTGCTGGTCGGCGCCATGGTGGCCGGCGGCCTGGTGGCCCTGGTGCTGCGCACGCGCCCGGCGTGGATTTCCTTTGGCGAGCGCCGCGTCGTCCTGGCCCCCGAGCCGGGCCCCGCCACCACTCGTCCCGGCGATGCTGGCTGAGGAGCATCTGCAGTTGCGCGACGCGCTGCGCGAGTTTGCCGCGCAGCGCCTGGCGCCGTTTGCCGCCGCGTGGGACCGCGACGCCACTTTTCCGCGCGACGCGCTGAACGAGCTGGCCGCGCTCGGCGCCTTCGGCATCGCCGTGCCGGAGGCCTACGGCGGCGCCGGCATGGACTACCGGGCGCTCGCGGTCGCACTCGAGGAGATCGCGGCCGGCGACGGTGCCACCTCGACCATCATCAGCGTCAACAACTGCCCGGTGTGCTCGATCCTGATGGCGTGGGCCAGCGAGGAGCAGAAGCAGAAGTATCTGGTCCCGCTGGCACGCGGCGAGATGCTGGGCGCCTTCTGCCTGACCGAGCCGCATGTCGGCTCCGAGGCCTCCGGGCTGCGCACCAGCGCCGTCCGGGACGGCGACCACTGGGTGCTCAACGGCGTCAAGCAGTTCATCACCAGCGGCAAGCATGCCGACGTCGCGATCGTCATGGCGGTCACCGACAAGGCCGCCGGCAAGCGCGGCATCAGTGCCTTCATCGTCGAGACGAAGTCGCCCGGCTACGTGGTCGCGCGCATCGAGGAAAAGCTCGGCCAGCACGCCTCCGACACCGCGCAGATCGTGTTCGAGAACTGTCGCGTACCCGCCGCCGCCCTGATCGGCGAGGAAGGTGCCGGCTACCGCATCGCGTTGTCCGGCCTCGAGGGCGGCCGCATCGGCATCGCGGCGCAGTCGGTCGGGATGGCGCGCGCCGCCTTCGAGGCGGCCCTGAAGTACGCCCGGGAGCGCATTGCCTTCGGCGTGCCGATCTTCGACCATCAGGCCGTGCAGTTCCGCCTGGCCGACATGGCCACGCAGCTCGAGGCGGCGCGCCAGCTGATCCATCATGCGGCGCAGCTCAAGGACGCCGGCCAGCCCTGCCTGAAGCAGGCCGCCATGGCGAAGCTCTACGCCTCGGAAATGGCCGAGCGCGTCTGCTCCGACGCGATCCAGATCTTCGGCGGCTACGGCTACGTCAACGATTTTCCGGTCGAGCGCATCTACCGCGACGTGCGCGTGTGCCAGATCTACGAAGGCACCAGCGACATCCAGCGCATCCTGATCGCCCGCGCCCTTTAGCCACGCGGCCGGCCGCCCACCCGGCGCGTTGCCGGCATCCCGACCATGCCCATGAACTCGACGCAGCGCTTTTCCGACCGGGTCGAGTCCTACCTCGCCGGCCGGCCGCGCTACCCCGCGGAGGTGGTCGCCCATCTCGAAAACTGCGGTGCGCTGCCTGCGGGCGGCGTGGTGGCCGACGTCGGCGTCGGCACCGGCCTGTCGGCCGAGCCCTTCCTCGCCGCCGGCCATCGCGTGATCGGGATCGAGCCGAATGCGCCGATGCGCGCCGCCGGCGAGGAGTTCCTGGCGCGCTTCGCGGGCTACCGCGCGCAGGACGGCAGCGCCGACGCCACCGGGCTCGCGGCCGGCAGCGTCGACCTGGTGCTCGCGGCGCAGGCCTTCCACTGGTTCGATCCGCTCGCCTTCCGCGCCGAGTCGCGGCGCATCCTGCGCGACGGCGGCTGGGCCGCGCTGCTGTGGAACGATCGCGACCTCTCGGCCACGCCGTTCCTGGCCGGCTACGAGGCGCTGATGATCGAGTACGGCAACGACTACCAGGCGATCCGCTACAGGCACCAGGGCACCGAGGCAATCCCGCTGTACTTCGGCGGCCGTACCCCGGCGCCGGTCGAGTTCCGCCATCAGCGCACGATGGACTGGCCGACACTGGCCGCGCTGGCCGGTTCGGCGTCGTACCTGCCCGCGCCCGGGCAACCGCGTCACCATCGACATGCAATACGTCTGCCGCGTACACGCGGCGCCGCTCGGCTGAGCTGCCGCCGCATCCACGTAACATCCGGCCTGCTGTCCGTCCCGCGCCCTTCCCACACCAGCCCCGCGACCTTCACGCCTGCCGCACGCCACGCCCGCCATCATGGCCGCTCCCATCGACTTCTACTTCGACTTCTCCTCGCCCTACTCGTACATCGCCTCGGAGGAGATCGAGGCGATCGCGGAGCGCCACGGCCGCGAGCTGAACTGGCGCCCGCTGCTGCTGGGGGTGCGCGACTTCGCGCGTTCGGCCGCGCATGTCGGCGTGCCGTACCGGCACCCGTCGGTGTTCCCGATCGGCGCCGTCGCGGCCACGCGTGCGGTGCTGTGGCTGCAGCGCGAGCTGCCGGCCCAGGTCGGGCCCTTCATCCACGCGGTGTACCGGGCCTTCTTCGTTGCCGACCGCAACGTCAGCGAAGCGCCGGTCGTGATGTCGCTTGCACAGGAACTCGGCATCGACCCGGCGCGGCTGGCGGCCGGCGTGCAGGAAGAAGCCATCAAGCTCGGGCTGCGCGCCGCTGTCGAGCAGGCGATCGAGCGCGGCGTCTTCGGCGCGCCGACGATCGTCATCGACGGCGAGATGTTCTGGGGCCACGACCGGCTGGCGCAGGTCGAGCGCTGGATCGCGACCGGGCCGTTCTGAGCGCAGGCCGCGACATGACCGTCATCGTCTACGGCACCCGTTCCTCGGGCAACTGCCACAAGGTCAAAATGGTGCTGGACATCACCGGCCAGCCCTACGAATGGCGCGAGGTCGACGTGCTGAAGGGCCAGACGCACGCGCCGGAGTTCCTGCGGCTGAATCCGAACGGCAAGGTGCCGGTGGTCGTGCTCGACGACGGTGCGGCACTGCCCGAGTCGAACGCCATCCTCTGGTACTTCGGGGAGGACACCCGGCTGCTGCCCGACACCCGGCTGCAGCGTGCCCGCATGCTGCAGTGGATGTTCTTCGAGCAGTACTCGCATGAACCGGCGATCGCGGTGGCCCGCTTCGTGCGCGCCTTTCTCAAGCGCAGCGACGATCCGCGCCTGCCGGATCTGCTCGCGCGCGGCCACCGCGCGCTGGGCGTGATGGAGCAGCATCTCGCGCAGCACGATTACTTCGCCGGCGAACGGCTGAGCCTCGCCGACCTGGCGCTGTTTGCCTATACGCATGCGGCCGAGGACGGCGGCTTCGATCTGGCCTCCTACCCCTCGGTGCGGGAGTGGCTGGCACGCTGCCTCGCGGAGCCCGGCATGTCGGTGATGCCGGC
>JALORV010000007.1 GCA_025458735.1 Burkholderiaceae bacterium
GCTGTTGCGACTTGTACTCACGCCACTCGGACACCTGACGGGACGCCTGCCGGCCGGCAATACCGGCGGATCAAACATCAGCCCGTTCGCAACGCTGCCCGTCCCGCCGGACGTACAACGCCTACTCGTCGACACGGAGCGTCGACAGTGATCAGCCGGGACGACGCGGAGGGAGAAACCGAGCGCTTGAGTGCCTCGACTTTCGATTCACGCCGCCGCTGGCCCGCGTGGTTCCTGTCCGCTGCGGCGCTGGCTGCACTCGATCAAGCGACCAAGTCCGTCGTCGCAACCGCATTGCCGCTGCATGCCAGCATCGAGGTAACGCCGTGGTTCAACCTCGTGCATGTGCTGAACAGGTAACGCCGTGGTTCAACCTCGTGCATGTGCTGAACCCCGGAGCGGCCTTTTCTTTTCTTGCCGACGCCGCTGGCTGGCAGCGGTATTTGCTTTCCGCGATCGGATTGATCGTCAGTGCCGTCCTGCTGTGGATGCTGTGGCGCGGCGTGAAGAACCGCCTGGAGGCGGTGGCGTATGCCGGCCTCATCGGCGGCGCGCTCGGCAACGTGATCGACCGCTTCCGCATCGGTGCGGTCGTCGACTACCTTGATTTTCACTGGCGGCCCGCGTTCAATCTGGCCGACATCCTGGTCGTCGGCAGCGCCGGCCTGTTGATCATCGCAAGCGTGTTGCCAAGGGCGCGTTCGGCTGCCGACCGCGGCCCGCCCACGTTGCCGCCGCGCGCCGAGCGGCGGGGAGTCGTTCGATCGTGAAGCAGTCCACTGTCCCTCCGCACCAAAGCGCCGCCGTCATGGTGGTTCGGTTCGCACTTCTCACCGTCGTCTCCGTTGTGTTGGCGGCCTGCCAGCCGCAGAAGTTCAACAGCGTCGACATCACGGGGAGTTCGATTGGCCCCGACTTCTCGCTGGCCGACCATACCGGGACAACGCGCAAGCTGGGGGATTTCCGCGGCAAGGTGGTCGTGCTGTTCTTCGGCTTCATGAACTGCCCGGACGTGTGCCCGACAACACTGTCGGACATGGTGGAAGTGAAGAAGAAGCTCGGACGAGACGGTGACCGCGTGCAAGTGATCTTCGTCAGCCTCGACCCCGAACGGGATACCGCCGCCCTGCTGGCGCAGTATGTGCCGGCATTTGACCCGACGTTTCTCGGTCTGCGCGGCAGCTTGGAGGAAACGGCGGCGGTTGCGAAGGACTTCAAGATCTTCTATCAGAAGGTGCCGGGCACAGACGCCAGCAGATACACACTGGATCACACTGCGGCCAGCTTCGTGTTCGATCCCGATGGTCGCATCCGGTTGTTCGTGCGCTATGGCATGGGACCGGACCTCATCGCAGCAGACATCAAGAGACTGTTATGAACTGGCGCGCCGCAAGTAAAGGCGAGGCGTTACCACACATTGCGCTTTACACCCCATCGTGCGCGAGTTCGGCATGAGTCCCGTCCATCCCTCTCCGAGCAGCAGGCAGTGGGCACTGCTGTTCTCCGCCTGGCTGATCGCGCTCGTTTCCACGCTCGGGGCGTTGTTCTCCAGCGAGATCATGGGGCTGGAACCGTGCGTGCTCTGCTGGTACCAGCGGATCGCGATGTTCCCGCTCGCGCTGATGCTCACCGTTTCGCTGCTCCCGTTCGATACCCGGGTTGTGCGCTATGCGCTACCGCTGGCACTTGTCGGCGCGGTGACGGCGGCGTACCACACCTTGCTTGTCTGGGGCCTGGTACCCAAGGATCTCGTGCCCTGCGGACAGGGGCCCTCGTGCGCCGAGGTCAAGTTCGAACTGCTGGGCTTCATCACATTGCCGCTGCTTTCACTGACGGCATTCGTGCTGATCGCAATTCTGTTGTGGATCTTGAAATCGAGGAAACCAGGATGAAGAAGTCGTGGATCGTCATAGGCACGATCGTGCTCGCCGCCGTGGCGTTTATCGGAGGCAGCATGCTGTACAAGCAGTCGCAGACCAGCGCGCGAGCTGGGTTGGTTAGCGATAGGTCGGCTAACCTGGTGCGTCCTCACTCGCCGATTTTCGGCAGCGAATCCGCGAAGGTCACGATCGTAGAGTTTCTGGACCCCGCCTGCGAGACCTGTGGAGCGATGGCGCCGCTAGTGAAGAGCCTCGTCACGGCCAGTTTCGGGCAGGTGCGACTGGTTGTGCGCTACGCGCCGCTGCATCAGGGTTCCGACCAAATCGTCCGCATCCTCGAGGCTGCGCGGCTCCAGGGTAAGTACTGGCAGGCGCTGGACGCAGTCCTCGCGTCTCAGTCCATGTGGGCCTCGCACGACAACCCACGGCCCGAGCTGGTCTGGAACATCATCGCTGCGGCAGGCGTCGACATCGCGCAGGCCAAGGCGGACCTGCAGAATCCCAAGATCTCGGAAGCGCTCAGACTGGATCGGGAAGATCTTGTCGCGTTGAAGGTGACGAAGACGCCGGAGTTCTTCGTAAACGGAAAGCCGTTGCCGCAGTTCGGGTCGGAGCAACTGAAAGCGCTGGTCAAGAGCGAAACTCGACTGGCGTACGGCCAGTAGCCGAGCGCCAGCGGCCCGTCCGCGTGCGTTCGGCACGCGCCTTAGCTTGATCGGAGACTCACCCGCATGAAATCGATTCGCTACACCGCGGCCGTATGCGCCGCGCTTTCGTTCACGCTTCCCGCCGCCGCCCAGGTCACCGTCAGCGATCCCTGGATCCGTGGCACCGTTCCGCAGCAGATGGCCACCGGCGCTTTCATGCAGCTGAGGTCGGCCAAGGACGCCAAGCTCATCGAAGCCCGCTCGCCGGCGGCCGGCGTGGTCGAGATCCACGAGATGACGATGGAGAACAACGTCATGCGCATGCGCGCCATGCAAGCGCTGGTGTTACCTGCCGGAAGCACGGTCGAACTGAAGCCCGGCGGCTACCACATGATGCTGATGGACCTGAAGCAGCAATTGAAGATAGGCGAGGTCGTGCCCATGACGCTCGTCGTTGAGACCGCCGGCAAGCGCGAGGTGATCGAGGTCAAGGCGACGGTGCGGGGTGTCTCGAAGAGCGGCGACACGATGAAGCAGCAAGGAAAATGACCGATGGAATCGCGGGCGGGCGAACTCGTTACAAGAGTGTGGTCAGGCGATTGCTCTCAGGTTGACGTTGCGCACTCGACCCATTCGACGGGCCGCACCAAAACCAAGCGGGAACGCACACAAAGACGGTCCGCACTGTCATCGCCACCAACCGGAGGTTCCGCGGTGCGAGTACTCCCCGGGGCTCGGCGAGGAATCCCACGACCTTGCCCGCGGGACTGCAACCGCTGAGATGAGGGTTGAAACAAGCCCTTCAGTTCTCCCGCAGCGAACATGAAACAGCCGGCCAGCGGGCCGGCTGTTTCATTCGGTGCCCGGAGGAGACGTCCGATTGCTCCCGTTTCAGTCACTTCAAGGCAAAGCGTGCAGTGGCGGGCTTGCCGTTGACCGTAACGACGGCGACCGCCTTGGTGCCGGGACCAACCTTGAAACTACCCGTGGCTTCCAGCTTGTCGCCGGCCGGCTTGAGCTCGACCTCCTGCTTCTCGGTGCCCGTCAGCAGCGTGATCTTGGCGCTGGCCTTCGAGACATCGACCCTTTTGCCGTGGTCACGCAGGTAGAGCTGGATGACCGCCGGCTTGGCGACCAGTTCGTAGTCCATGTCCTTGACTTCGACCACGACACCGCCGTGCAGCGGCTGGTGTTCGTGGGCGTGGTCATGCTTGTCGGCGGCGTAGGCCGTGCCGGTAAGAGCGAGGGTGATGGCGGCGACTAGGGAGCGCAACGTCATGGGTTTCCTTTCGGTGAGGTGAGGGGAGGAGATCAGGATCACAGGGCCTCGGCGTCCTTGTCGTTCATCAGACGTTCGGCATCCCTGCGGCCAAAGAGCCAGAACATCGCGGGCGTGAGGAAAGTGTCGAGCAGGGTCGAGCTGATCAGGCCGGAGAAGATCACTACGGCCACCGGGTGCAGCACCTCGGTGCCGGGTCGCTCGGCCTCGAAAAGCAGCGGCGCCAGCGCGAAGGCCGTTACCAGTGCCGTCATCAGCACCGGCGAAAGTCGCTCCAGCGAGCCGCGGACGATCATCTTCTGGTCGAAGCTCTCGCCCTCGAAGCGCATCAGGTTGATGTAATGGCTGACCTTCAGGATGCCGTTGCGCACCGAAATGCCGGCCAGCGTGATGAAGCCGACCAGGGCGGCGACCGACAGCGGCTGGCCCGACAGCCACAGGCCGATCACCGCCCCGACCAGGGCCAGCGGGATGTTCACCATGATCAGCGCCGACAATGTCGTGGACCTATAGCGGCTGTAAAGCACCACGAACATCAGCGTCAGCGACACGATGGACAGCAGGCCGACCAGGCGCGAGGCCTCTTCCTGTGCCTGGAACTGCCCACCGAGCGTGATGAAGTAGCCCTCGGGCAGCTTCGTTTCGGCGACCACCGAGCGGATGTCCGCGACTATCTCCGACAGGGCCCGGCCCGAAGCGTTTGCCGACAAGACGATGCGCCGCTTGCCATCGTCGCGGCTGATCTGGTTGGGGCCGTCGCCGTCCTCGATAGAGGCCACTTTCGATAGCGGGATGCGGCCCGTCGGCGTCTCGATCAGGATCCGGCCCAGGCCTTCGATCGACCGGGCCGATTCGGGCAGCTTCACCACCAGCGCGAAGCGACGGCCTCCCTCGACGATCTGCGTGATTTTCTCGCCCTCGACCAGGCTCTGCAGCGTGGCCAGCACCTGGGGGGCCGGTACGCCGTACTGAGCGGCAGCCGTGTAATCGATTCGCACCTTGACCTGCGGCGCCAGCACTTGCTTCTCGATCTGCAGATCCGCAATGCCGGGAATGGCCGCCAGCCGCTGGCGCAGCGCGTCGGCCTGTCCGCGCAGCGCATCGAGGTCCTCGCCGTAGATCTTGATTGCAATCTGCGAGCGCACGCCCGAAAGCATGTGGTCGATGCGGTGCGAGATCGGCTGGCCGATCTCGATGGCTGCGGGCAGGTTGACCAGGCGCGCCCGAATGTCGGCCCGCACCTCGTCCATCGAACGCGTCAACTCCGAGGCCGGCTTCAGGCCAACGTCCAGTTCGCTGACGTGCACCCCCTCGGCGTGTTCGTCGAGTTCAGCCCGACCGCTGCGCCGGCCGACGTGCGTTACCTCGGGCACCTGGCTCACCAGCAACTCGGCTTGTTGCGCCAGCGCCGAACTCTCGGTCAAGGTCACGCCAGGGTTCAGCCGCAGGCCGATCAGCAGCGTGCCTTCGTTAAAGGGCGGCAGGAAGGTGGTGGGAAAGAACGGCACGGCGGCCGCCGCCGCCACGACGGCAACGCCCGCGGCGGCCAAAGCCGCCTTGGGCCGGTCCAGCACCACCTGGAGGCTGCTGCGGTAGCGGGCCTTGAGCCACGCAAGCACCTTGGTGTCGCCGTGGTCCAGATTCTTCATCCGCGGCAGCAAGTAAAAGCTCAGCACCGGCGTGATCGTCACCGACACGACCAGCGAGGCCAGCGTGGAGACGATGAACGCGATGCCCAATGGCACGAACAGTTTGCCTTCCAGCCCGGGCAGCGCGAACAGCGGGATGAAGACCAGCACGATGATGACCGTGGCATACAGGATTGCCGAACGCACCTCCATCGTGGCGCGGCCAACAATCTCGATCGGATGCAGGCGATGTTCTGGGTGCTTGGCACGGTCTGCTTTCAGCCGCCTGAGGACGTTCTCGACACCCACCACCGCATCGTCCACGAGACCGCCGATCGCGATCGCCAGGCCGCCGAGCGTCATCGTGTTGATTGACAGGCCGAAATAGCGGAAGACCAGTGCCGTGATGAAGATCGACACCGGAATCGCGGTCAACGCAATGATGGTCGGCCGCAGGGTGCCAAGGAAGAAGAATAGGATCACCGCGACGAACACCGACGCGCCGATCAGCTTGCCCTGCAGCGTGGTAATCGAGGCTTCGATGAAACTGGCCTGCCGGAAGGTGACACGCGGCGCTTCCATGCCGGCCGGCAGCGAGGCCTTCAGACCCGTCAGCGCTTCTTCGATAGCCCTCGTCAGCGCGATCGTGTCCGCCGTAGGCTGCTTCTGAATACCCAGGATTACTGCCGGTTTGCCTTCGTAGCCCGCATCGCCGCGCTTGATCGCGGCGGCGAACGTCACATCGGCGATCTGGCGCAACAGGATCGGTTGGCCATTGCTGGCGGTCACCGCCAAGCTCTTCAGGTCGTCAAGGCGCGAAGTGCGGCCGAGATTTCGGATCAGGACCTCGCGGCCGTTCAGCTCGAGGAAGCCGCCGGACGTGTTGGCCGAGAAGCCCTTGAGCGCCGTCTCCAGCTGTTCGTGCGTAATGCCGAGCTCGGCCATGCGCGCCGTGTTCGGCTGCACCTGGAACTGCCGCACTTCGCCGCCGATCGGGATCACCTGCGCGACGCCCGGCACCGACAGCAGACGCGGCCGAAGCACCCAGTCGGCATACTCGCGTACCGCCATCGGACTGATCTTCTGCGGATCGACGGGAATGGCGATCTGCATGATCTCGCCCATGATCGAACTGATTGGCCCCATCCGTGGCACCACGCCCTCGGCGAGTCCTTCCTCCATCGATGCGAGTCGCTCCGAGACGAGCTGCCGCGCCCGGAAGATGTCGGTGCTCCAGTCGAAAGTCACGTAGAGGAAGGACAGGCCAGCCGACGAGGTCGAACGTACGGACTCCACGCCGGGCAGACCGTTCATCGTTGTCTCAAGCGGAAATGTGATGAGCTGCTCCACCTCCTCGGCGGCCATGCCGCCGGCCTCGGTCATGATCGTGACCGTGGGCTTGTTCAGATCGGGGAAAACGTCCACCGGAGTGCGTGACAGGGTGAACGCGCCGTAAGCCATCAGTACGACGCTGGCGATGATCACCAGCAGCCTGTTGGATAGGCTGTGATCGAGAAGCCATTTGAACATGTCAGCGCACCTGGTTGATCAAGGTGGCGCCTTGGGTGGCAACCCTGTCCCCAGCCTTCAGGCCCGAGGTGACGGCCACCATCACGCCGTCCAGTGACTCGATCGTGACGGTGCGCGGCTCGAAGCGCTCGGGCGCCGTCTTCACCCACACGATGGTCTGGTTGGCCGGGTTCTTCATCAGCGCAGCGACGGGCACGGCAATGCCCTGGACCTTCTCGTTGCCCTGCACGAAGACTCGGACCGGCTGACCCACGGCTAGCGCCGACAGGGCCTTGCCCTCAGCGCGGAAGACCAGCGGCAAGGCCTGCTCGCGCAAGCTGCGTGCGGCGCCAATGAAGGTGAGCGGTACGTGCGTGCTGCCCACGGCCAGACTGGCAGAACCGACATCGGCGGCGATGCCGGCGTCGAAGGCCAGCGCCTCGATGCGCAGGCGCGCCGGATCGACGATCTCGAAGACCAGCTCGCGCGCATCGACGACCTGGCCAGCGACCGCGTGGGCCGAGGCGATCACGCCCGAGACGGGGGCTATGAGCGCCTCGCGTGACGACAGGCCGGTGCCCACCGCCGCGACGCGCTCGGCCAGGCTTTGTGCCTCGCTTTCGGCGGCTTCGATTTCTTTGCGCGGCACCGTGTCAGAGAGCTCCTGTAGGCGCGCCACGCGCTTGTCGGCCAGCGACTTTGCCGCGCGCAACTCGGCCAGCTGTGCGGCCTGGCTGGAGCGTTCAAGCGGCGCGGCCGACGGCACGACATAGGCCAGCACCTCGCCCTTGCGGACGGCCTGGCCCGGGTTGGGCAGGCCGCGCGGGCCGGGTTCAATACGGCCGGCGTTCAGCGGCTGTACCTTGCCACCGGCGTTCGGGTCCATGACGACCTTACCGTTCAGCTCGAAAGAGCGCGGCAGATCTGCCCTCTCGGTGAGCAGTGTGCGCACGCCGAGCTGGCGCTGCGCTGGTTTGGGCAGGAAGACGCTACCGTCGGGCAAACGCTGCGGGCCGTTGGCACTGGATGCCGCGGGGGCATCGCCATGATCATGGCCCTCGCCGGCCAGGCTGGGCGCACTGGCGCCCAGCGTTAGGCCCAGCAACGACAGGAAGGCGGTGAAGCACAAAAGGCGGTTCGAACTCATGCGGAAGCTCCGGCGCGGCGTTGACGGCTGGCCGCGAGCCGGCGGCCGACGAGGGTCAGGACAAACAGCGCGGCGATCGCAGCCGCTGCCCACCCTGCGTACTCCTTCCAGGAGTGGAGGTGCGCGGCGTCATCGGCATGCGCTTCGCCGTGGAGGTCCAGCTCGCCCGCGAGCAGATCAACCTCCTTGCCGGCAGTCACCGTGGCGGTGATGGGCAGAACGCCAGGCTGAGGCGCGGCGGTGAGCACGACTTCGTAGACTTCGTCGTGTTTCTCCGCCTTGAACCTGGCTCCCGCGATCTCGAGATCGATCTGCGCGTTCGTTACCGGTGTGTTGTCGGCTGTGCGATCGAGGTACAGCGTGATCCGCTTGCCATCGAGCACGCCGACCAGTTCGAAGGTCTCGGAGACGGCCGCGAAGCGCGGCAGCGCCGGGCCGGTGGTGACCGGCGCGGCATCCCCGTGGTCGTGGCCCTCACCGGCACGTGCCAGCGGAGGCAGGAAAAGCACCGCGATGACGCTCAGCGCGGCCAGAAGTGAGTTGAGTCGCATGATGATGATCCGGATGAAAGGTTTGAGGTCGCTCGACGCCAATGGCGACGTTTACTGCGGCAGCAGACCGATCGCCTGTCGCCAGGCAGAGATCGCAGCGGCCAGTTCAATTTGGCTGCGTGCCGCCTGGCGTTCGGCCTCGGTAGCTTCGCTGTCGATGCGCAGACGGGTCGGCAGGTCGGTTTCACCGAGACGGAAGGACTTCTCGAAGAAGCCACGCGTTTCGCGCGCCAGCGCGGCGCGGCGCTCAGCCGCGGCGAGTTGCACTCGTGCCGCTTCGACGCGCGCCACGGCAGCTTCCCGCTCCGACTGCAGACGCGCCCTATCAAGCGCGAGTTGCGCCTGGGCCTCGGTCGCATCGGCACGCGCCTTCGCAACCCTAGTGTCGTGTCGCGGCCCGCCACCAAACGGGATACGAACGGCCAGTGTGATCGTCTGCTCGTAAGCCTCGGTGCTGCTGGTGCGTTCACGCGTCGTTGCCAGCAGGAGTTCGGGGTTGGCTCGCGACTGCGCCGAGGCCAGTTCGGCAGCGCGCTCTGCGACGGTGACGCGATCCTGCAATTCGGCGAGTGCCGGATGGGCGGGTGAGTCACTCGATGGGGGCTCGGGCTCGGCGATAGGCAACTTGGCGGGTCCGGTAGCCATTGCCATTCCGCTCAGGGCCTTCACCTGCTGCGCCGCCGCCGTGGCCGCGGATTGCGCCTGGGCCAGGCCAGCTTCGGCCGCGGCGACGGCGCCATCGGCCTGGTGCCGATCCGCACGGGCTAGGTCGCCGGCCTTCGCGCGGCGTGCCACGTCGGCCGCCAGTTGCCGAGCGCTCTCGAGTTGGCCGCGGGCGATCTCCACGTCGACCCCCGCACGCTGCCAGTTCCACCAGGCTTCGCGCACCGTAGCCGCCAGTCGCAGGCGGGCGGCTTCGGCACGGCTCTCGACGGCAGTGGCTTCCGCATCGGCCAGCGCGTTGCTGCCCGTTCGCTCACCAGGAAGCCACAGCGGCACCACCACGCCAACTTCCAATTCGCGGGCACCGTCGTTGCCCGTCAGTCGGTCGGTCCTGGCGGCGGCCTCGACCGCCAGGGGCTCCGGCGTCCAGGCCGACGCGGCGCGGCGCTGCGCCTGCATGGCGTCCCTGCGCGCCTGCAGTGCCTGCGCTTCCGGCTGCCTCGCCCAAGCGGCATCAAACAAGTCCTTGAGGCCTCGTATGGCTGGCGGCGGCGTTGGCTGGGCCCACGCAGCTGCGGAAACGCTGGCCAAGGCAACGGCAAGCAACGCTCGCCGTATACAGTTACATGCGCTTGCTCTCGGGTGCATCCGATGCTCCAGTGGTGTAGTCGTGACACGGGAGATCGGCGAGCGGCAACCAACCGGTCGCACCGGACCTGACGGGCCGCCAAGGGGAACCAAAGCGCCGCGCTCAGGCGCGGACGGGTTTCAGGAGAAGGAGAGACCCGCCTCGCCGATCAGGCGAGGGGCGCCCATTGCGGGCGTTCTGGCTTCGCGGACACGTGCTCGTCGCTGGGCGTGTCGTGAAGACTTGGCGGCGTGCTGCCGACGGACATCGGCAAAGGCAAGGTCGGCACATCAAGCATGCCGACGCAGTAGCCGTGGCAGTGACCACTGTCGACACCGGATTCACTCGTCAACGCGCCGTCGGCCAAGTCGGCGACGCCGGTGTCGACCGCGTCACCGTGATGGTGAAACACATGGTCGTGGGGACTGAATTGGTCTGCCGCGGCGCCACTGTGGTGTCCGCAATAGTTCGCGGCGGCCGCCCAGGAGAACTGGAGCGGCAGCAGAACGAGTAGCAGGACGGCAAGCCAACGGCGCATGGCGGCGGAGTGTATCAATTCGACGGCCGAGGTCGTGCACACGAGGGGATGTGCGTGACGCAGATCACCAACGCCCTCCCAGCACACGCCGCAGTTTGGCAATCATCCGTTACCGGACGACAAGATCGAGCAGGCACGCCTGGACCCGCTGAAATCGAAGCAGCGCTTCGCGTAGAGGGCTCGTCAATCGTCGAAGACGAGGAATCGTCGACGACGCCGCCCATTTAGAAGAAGCCATCCGCGCCCGGCCCCTCGACCGCCGGAGCAGACAAGTCGAGCGTCACCGCGCCGAGGCCGTTAGAACGCTTTGCAGTCGGAAGCTGTCGTCGCAGGACAGGCAGATAAGCGCTTCGAAGCGGGTTCTCGCGAGGGCCAGCCACTGGCCCTCCGAGGACACCTCGACCAGACTGTGCATGATGCAACCGCGCAGCGGCGGCTCGCGCCATCGTTGACCGGCCAAGCGGCTCGATGCTCGGAGGCAGGTAGTCGAGCGGCGCGGTGGCGCCGAACCGAGGAGGCAGCAGGGCGAACTTGACCAGTAGGTCCAAAGCCGCAGTACTTCGATTTCAAGGAATACATTTTCTCCAGAGTCCAGCCGGTTGTCGTTACCTCGCGGACACCTCAGCGGTCGGCCCCTTGGGCGCGGGGTAATCGCAGCACGATTGAGGGCCATGTGAATACGCATACAGCTCGTGTAAGCGTTGTGTGACGTCTCCAATATGCACGTCGAGCGGCGTGTTGCGTTCGACGCAAACCGGTGAGGGTGCCTCGTGCGGCCACATCGGCGGACGGACGTGGTGAGAGGTCAACCTGAGCTTGCGCCACTGGAGGCTAAAGGCCAGCCGCTCGATCTCGTCAGGGCGGAACTTGCAATGGTTATCGTCGTCACGTGGGTGCATCTTGCGCATGGAACTCGTTCCCACCGCAAACGGCCCCATCCGGATCATGCACGGCGTCGTCTTGAGGGGCGCGCTCTGCCTGGCCCGCGGGCGTTTGGCGCCGTTCCTGGCGATTTAGGTTTTGCCGCG
>JALORV010000200.1 GCA_025458735.1 Burkholderiaceae bacterium
TGCCGATGGAGTATTGCCCGAACTGCGGTGGCGAGCTGAGGATCATTGCGGGGATCCTGGAGCGGCCGGTCATCGAGAAGATCCACAGCCACCTGGGGCTGGATCCGCAGCCGCCGCCCGAGAGTCGGGCGCGCGAGGCGGGGATCGACTTCGCCGACTTCGCCTCTTGAACCGCGCTGGCCGTCGCTGACCGTCGCGGACACATCAGCACGGGATAGCGTTGCGCGACATATCGGCTCCACGCGACAGAACCCGGGGTCAACCCTGATGTCGCGGCCGAAACCACCCCTTGTGAACGGTCACGGGCCTGCTGAACCTGGCCCGCGCGCGAGCGTCGGCGCCAAACCCAGGTAGTTCATGTCGACGCCGCGCGGTCGTCAGGCCTCACTTGCGCGTTGATGAGGGCGGTTAAAACTCCTACGCTGTTGCCGTGATGTAGCGCTCACGCACCTGGCGCAGACTTGTCCACTCGGCGTCTTCAACCTCGTGCCGCCAGGCCGTGACCAAGCCCCGGCACTCCGGGTGCTGGGCGCAGAGCGCGTCGAGGCGAAGGATGCCGATGAGCTGCATGACGGTGGCCTGTTTCGGAAACTATAGCGGAGTTCCCCAAAACGAGAACTATGGCTTCCGCCGGCGCACCGGCAGGGCTGCGAGTGCGGCGATTTAATGCAGTTAACTTGCTATCCATCTCGCACACAAAGTCGACAGTTCAAAACATCTACATAGGAGAGTCTTGCCGCATAGAATCTCGCACGTGAACGCGCAAGCCATCCTGCAGTACGACTCGCCGCACCAGTTCGAGCCGCTGATGCCGTCCGAGGCTGCGCTCGCGCCGCTGCTCGAAGCGGCCAGCGACCTCACCCGCAAGGCCACGGCCTTGGGGACGGCTTCGGGCAAGGCGGCCCAGTCCGAACTGCGCAAGCTCTTGCGCAGCATGAACTCGTACTACACGAACCGCATCGAGGGCGAACACACCCGCCCCAGCGACATCGAGCGCGCCCTTCAGCAGGACTTCTCGGCCAACGCTGACCTGGCGCGCAAGCAGCGGCTCGCGGTGGCCCACATCCGGACGGAAGAGCTCTGCGAGGGCGAGCTGAACCGCCGGCTTGCCGAGGACGGAGACCAGGCGACACGCTGGCTGTACTCGACCGAGGCACTGACCTGGCTGCACCGGGAGCTCTTCCGCGACCTGCCCGCTGACGACCTCAGACTCGTCGACGGCAGCGTCATGGTGCCCGGCGAGGTGCGACGGCGGGGTGTGGCCATCGGTCGGCACGAGGCGCCGACCTGGGAGTCGCTGCCGCGCTTCCTGGAGCGCTGGCAGCAGGTCTATGCGGGCACGCGACGGGGCGAGGCCTCGGTGGTCGCGCTGGCCGCCGCGCATCACCGCCTGGCCTGGATGCACCCGTTCCTGGACGGCAATGGCCGCGTCACGCGGCTGCACACCCATCTGCTGCTGCACGGGTGGGGCCTGACCAGCGGGCTGTGGTCCCCGTTACGGGGTTTTGCGCGCACCGAGGCGAAGTACAAGGCGCTGCTGCAGGCGGCGGACGAGCACCGCCGAGGTGACCTGGACGGCCGCGGCAACCTCACGCAGGCCGGACTGGTCGAGTGGATTCAGTACACGCTGGAGGTCTGCACGGACCAGGTGGAGTTCATGGCCCAGCAACTCCACGTCGGCGGCATGCGCGACCGCATCCAGGCCGCCCTGGCCTACGAGACAGCTGTGGTGAAGTTCGGCGTGCGGGAAGAGGCGCTCATGCCGCTGCACTACCTCTTTGCCACGCAGGGCGAGCTGGGCCGTGCCGACTTCAAGGCGATGACCGGCCTGGGCGAACGTGTGGCCACCTCCCTGCTCTCCGCCTTGCTGCACCGCGGGTTCCTGGCGACGGACTCGAGCTACGGGAGCCTGCGCTTCGCCATCCCGCGCCACGCGCTGAGGTTTTACTTCCCCGCGCTGTGGCCCGAGGCTGAACAAGACCAGGCGTTGCTGGAAGGCGAGGTCGGCCTCGGCAGCGCGCCACGCAGCTCGTCCAGGCGCAAACCTCCTGGCTGAGGAACGGCCGCTGAGTGTCGGCACTGGCGACGTCGGCGCGCGTCTGCCCGTAGCCCTTCACTTCCATCCACGCCGTCGTCGGGGACCGAGCCCGCGACGGTCTGGACCGACGGGCTGCCAAGCAGCATGACCCCGCTGTCTCGACGCGCCGCAAGGGCGGGCCGTTGCTGCACTGTGCCGGTGTACAGGGCTATGAGGCCCGGAAGGACGGCTGCGGAATGGCTGGACTTCTGGCAATCCTCTGGCAATGGCATCGGGCACCGACTGCGGATGACTGCGCTTCACTGCGTGGGATTGCGCTCCAAGTGCTTGTTTTGATTGGAGTTGCGAGTGGCTTCGGGCGAGCGGCAGCGGTCGGATTGCATTGAAAATCCGCGTGTCGGTGGTTCGATTCCGCCCCAGGCCACCACTCCTTTCCTGCGGGTTTGCGAGGAAGTGGTCGGGATCGCTAGGGGTCCAGTTCGAGCGTTGCTCCTGCCTACCCAGTCCGATGCGGCGAACCGCATGGCGCGGCAAACTGAAAAATCAAGGACTTGGGCGCGTGCCGCCTGATGCGAGCCGGCCAAGGCGCTCCGACTCGGCACGTGCTTCGGCCAGCAACTGGCCCCAGTCCGACGGCGGACGGCCGCTGTCGAGCATCCGGCGGAACACCCGGTACGCGTCGTCGGCGCTCTCGTAGGCCCGCTTCGTGTCCTCATCGTTGACCCAGGCGAAGACGATCACCTTGGCCTGCGCATGGAACCGGAAGAACAGCCGGTATTGCTGGAAGAACCTGGCCCGGAACCAGTGCCTGTGCTCGTCGCCGAGCGTGTTGCCCTGGCGGTACTCCGGCCGGGTGGGGTCTTGCGGAATCACCTCGAACGCCAGCCTGGCGATGGCGGCCAGGCGCTTGGTGGCGTTCTTCCTGACGTATCCGGCCGGGTCTTTGCGCTTGAGCGCCTCGACCTGCGCGGTCAGGGCGTCGAGTTGGTCAAGGAAGATGGGATGGGCGAAGAGGGTCCAGCCGTTGACGACCAGCGGCTTGCCGCCGCTCATTCATCGTCCGCCGACAGCGGCGCGTCCAGATCGACCTCGACACGGCCGACCAGCGCCTGGATGCGCCGCGCGAAGCCGGCGTCGACGGCCTGCAGTCGCTCGGGGTGCTCGGCCAAGTCGCGAGCCAGGAAGCCGAGGAATGGCGTCAGCGCCGGATCATCGCCATCACCAGCAGTCGCGCGCGTGAGCACAACTTCACCGTCCGAACGGATCGTGTAGTGGATCTTGTCGCGCTTGCCCAGGCGCAGCGCACGGCGCACCGTCTCGGGCACGGTGGTCTGGTAGCGGTCGGTCAGCGTCGATTCGACTTGCTGGGTGGCGGGCATGGGACCTCTCCGGACAGGATGTGTTGCGCTCATGGTAATGCAATTGCATTGTCAAGTCAATGTAAGTGCATTGTCCGGCGGAGATCAGGAAGGCAGCGATATCAGGATCTGCTGCAACGACCGGTACTGGCTTGCTTGGCGCCAGTGGCACGACGCGAGTGCATCCGGGTCGTCGCCTTGACCGCGCTGACGCCCGATCAGGACTCAGCATCGCCGCATATCT
>JALORV010000201.1 GCA_025458735.1 Burkholderiaceae bacterium
GAGCGGGTTGACCTTCTCCTCGCGGTAGATGCGCATCATCTCCTGCTGCATCTGCTGCGGTTTGTCCTTGTAGCGCTCGCGCAGTTCGGTCATGCGCGGTGCGACCGCCTTCATCTTCGCCATCGAGCGGTAGGCGCTGGCGTTGAGCCAGTAGAACGCGATCTTCAGCAGCACCACGAGCGCGACGATCGACCAGCCCCAGTTGCCGAGCACGCCATGCAGCTTGTCGAGCAGCCAGAACAGCGGCTTGGCCAGGATCGTGAACCAGCCGTAGTCCTTGACCAGCTCCAGCCCCGGGGCGAGCGCGGCCAGCGCGTTCTCCTCCTGCGGGCCGGCGAAGAGCGTCGCCTTCAGCAGCCGGCTGCTGCCGGGCGCCACCTCGCCCATCGGCAGCACCATCGCGATCGCGTACAGGTTGTCCGCCACCCTCTGCACGCGGAACTCGCGCGGCTCGTTGCCGGGCAGCAGCCAGGCCGACGCGAAGTAGTGCTGGACCATGCCGATCCAGCCGTCGCCGGCGCTCTTCGGGATCTCGGCCTTGCCCTTCTCGATGTCCTTGAAATCGACCTTCACGAACTTGGTCGCGTCGGTGTAGAGCGCCGGGCCGGTGAAGGTGAAGTAGAACGACGACTCGCCCTCCGGCGGCTGGCCGTCGCGCGCGAGCTGAAGGTACAGCTGCGGCGAGACGGGCCGATCGCTCTGGTTGACCAGTTCGTGGGTCACCCCGATCGTGTACTCGCCACGGCGCAGGGTGTAGGTCTTCACCAGCTTCACGCCGTCGATCACCGGCGACTCGAAGCGCAGCACCAGTTCGTTCGCGCCGTCGCGCAGCTCGTGCTCGCCGGCCGCAGCGGCCATCGGCGTCAGGTGGTTCGGCAGCGTGACGCCGGGCTGCGCGGTGATCACGCCGGTCTGCGCCAGATAGGTCCGCTTCGGGTCCTGCTCGAACAGCACCACGTTGCGCGGCGGCGGCGGCTTCGCGCTGCTGGAGAAGAGCTCGACGAAAGGCTGGTACCAGGCGTGGTGCACCGTGTCCTTGTAGTCCAGCAGTTCGAGCCGCACGAGCGTGCCGCCGACCGGGTCGAAAGTCGCCTTCACGACATCGGTGGTCAGCGTGATGCGCTCGCCGCCTGGCGGCGAGGCCGGAGCGGCCGGCAGGCCGGGCGCAGCGGGCCCTGCAGATGCCACCGCCGAGCCGGCCGGGGCTGCCGCCACCGGCACGCCGGCGGCCGCGACCGGCGGCGGTGCGCTGCCGGCGACGGCGGCAGGCTGCGGCGTGCCGCCGAAGATCGAGGGCGCGCCGGTGTGCTTGTTCCACGCATCCCACAGCAACACCAGCGACATCGTGAAGACCACCCACAAGAGGGTGCGGCGCATATCGGTCATGAGGGATGGCGGTCCTGGGTTCGGGACGGGCCGCTCGACACCGAAGCCAGCCGCGTGAACAGGCGCGGTGGCGCGCCGGGTACCGGGTCGCAGCCGCCGGCGCACCAGGGATGGCAGCGCAGCAGCCGGCCGGCAGCGAGCCAGCTGCCGCCGAGGGCACCATGGCGCTTCAGCGCCTCGAGTGCGTAGGCCGAGCAGGTGGGCTCGAAGCGGCAGGCATTGCCCAGCCAAGGCTTCAGGAAGAAGCGGTAGCCGCGCACCAGCAGCACCAGGCACCGCTGCACGAGGCCCGGGGACCGATCGGTCTCATGCCCGATGTTCATCGGCCGATCCGGGCGAAGAGCTGGTCCAGCTCGCTGGCCGCGACGCGACGCAAGGTCTGCGACGCGGCGGACGGGAAGTCGGCCCGAGCAAACGGCCGGCGCAACCGCACCAACCACAACCCCGGCGCCAGCCGGGCTTCGTGCCGCACAACCGCCGCGCGCACCTGGCGGCGCAGCAGGTTGCGGGTCACGGCCAGGGCCGCATGGCGTTTCGGAAGCATCTGCCCGAGCCAGGTCTCTCGAAGAGAGTTATCCACACTATCGTCAGATTCGGTGGACGAATCTGTTGACAACATCGCGGCAGCGCGATGCCGTAGGGACCGCCGGGATGGCAGCGGCTCCGTCTTCAGGTAGTGGACGGCGAAGTGAGCACTTCGCTGACAAGGGGGCACGGCAAGCAAGCGGTCGAAGTCGCGGCGCTGTTGCAGGCGGCGGAGCATGCGCCGACTGCATGCGCGAAAGGGAGCCCGGGAAGTGGCCTCAGAGGCCCAGGCGCTTGCGGCCCTTGGCCCGGCGCGCGCTGATGACCGCGCGGCCGCCGCGGGTCTTCATGCGAACCAGGAAGCCGTGCGTGCGGGCACGGCGGACCTTGGATGGCTGGTAGGTGCGTTTCATCGTTGTTCCTGGTTGAAACCGCTCGCAGCCGACGCTGTCTGCGGGTAACTCGTTCAATCGCCGAGGCCCGGGACCGCCGGCCACGGGCCATGCGACCACGAACGGAAGACCCTCCGGCGCAGGCCCGTCGGCTTCTTCGGCGTGACCCTTTCATCACGGCCGGCGCACCGACTTGCGAGGCGCTGGTCTGTACCGCCTGCAGCGGAACCTCGACCCAGACCCTGCTGCACCGCACGCTCACCGGCGTTGCCGAGGCAACACAATCGAGCGCAAGTTTGCGCGAATCCGGGAAACCCTCGATTACACCAAAAACACCGTTTCGGGTCAAACACTTGCACCGCAAGATCTGCTTCTGCCGGCGGATTGACGCCGACGCCGAAACTGTGGATAACTGCTTCTTCGCCGGCTGCCCAAGCCTACAATGCCGGCCCCCGATCGAATACTTCTCCACATGTTTGCCGACCTGTGGCAACGCGCCTGCGAGCGTCTCGCCGCGCAGTTGCCCGAACACCAGTTCAACACCTGGATCCGGACGTTGCCACCGGCCGAGTTCGGCGCCAATGGCAGCGACGCGGGTACGGTCGCCAGCCTGCGGGTGCCGAACCGCTTCAAGCTCGACTGGATCCGTTCGCAGTACGCGGGGATGATCGAGCAGGTGCTGAGCGATCTGGCCGAACAACCGGTTCGGCTGGAACTCGCGCTGACGCCGCGTGAGCCGGTCCCGCGGGCGGTGGCCGCTGCGCCGCTGCGCCGCGACAACGGCGCGGCCGTCCTGCAGACCTCCCTGCCGGCGAACGACGCGACGGCCCCCGACGTGCCGGCCCCGGCCGCGACCCGGCACAAGCTGAATCCGGCACTGACCTTCGACACGCTCGTCCCCGGCCGGGCCAACCAGATGGCGCGCACCGCGGCGCTGCACGTGGCCGGCGCACCGGGGCAGATGTACAACCCGCTCTTCATCTACGGCGGCGTCGGTCTGGGCAAGACACACCTGGTGCATGCGGTCGGCAACGCACTGCTGAAGGACCGCCCCGACGCCCGCGTGCTCTACCTGCACGCCGAGCAGTTCATCAGCGACGTGGTGCGCAACTACCAGCGCAAGACCTTCGACGAGCTGAAGGCGAAATACCACAACCTCGACCTGCTGCTGATCGACGACGTGCAGTTCTTCGCCGGCAAGGAGCGCACGCAGGAGGAGTTCTTCAACGCCTTCGAGGCGCTGCTGGCCAAGCGCGCGCACATCATCATGACCAGCGACACCTACCCGAAGGGGCTGGTCGACATCGACGAGCGGCTGACCAGCCGCTTCGACGCCAACGTGCGCGAGCTCGAAGGTGCGCTGCGCAAGGTGCTGGCCT
Organism: Burkholderiaceae bacterium; assembly: GCA_025458735.1. Next base: position 3,683 of record JALORV010000201.1, read on the forward strand.
ACAGCCGCTTCAGCCAGAAGGAGATCAACATCGGCCTGGCGCGCGAAGCGCTGAAGGACCTGCTGTCGATCCAGAACCGGCAGATCGGCGTCGAGAACATCCAGAAGACGGTGGCCGACTTCTACAAGATCAAGGTCGCCGACATGTACAGCAAGAAGCGCCCGGCCTCGATCGCCCGGCCACGGCAGATCGCGATGTACCTGGCCAAAGAGCTGACGCAGAAGAGCCTGCCGGAGATCGGCGAACTGTTCGGTGGCCGCGACCACACCACCGTGCTGCACGCGGTGCGCAAGATCGGCACCGAACGCGGCAAGAACACCGAACTGAACCAGCAGTTGCACGTGCTCGAACAGACGTTGAAAGGCTGAGGCTGGAGCCGCCCGCACGCGGCCGGCGCAGGGCCACGGCAACCAGCCACGAGCCGCCACCCGCCGTCAAGGCACAAGATTGGGGACAACTTTCCGATAACCCGGCCCCTGTCCACAGGCAATGCCGCCTCCGCGGAGTTGTTGTCGCCGCCTCCCCAGCCGCTCCTGCCCCCGCCCCACAGGGTTCGCCAGACCCTAAAGCCTTGATCGGACAGGCGAAAATAGCGTTCTCCACAGGCCCGGTGGCGGCCTACTACCAGTACCAAGGGATTCAGAGGAAGACATGATCGTCTTGAAGGCAGCACAGGAAAAGATCCTCGGCGCGCCCTCGGCGCGCTGCAGGCCGTGGCCGGCATCGTCGAGCGCCGCCACACGCTGCCGATCCTGGCCAACGTGCTGCTGCGCAAGACTGGCGATGCGATCGAGTTCACCACCAGCGATCTCGAGATCCAGGTGCGCACCACGCAGGCACTCGGCGGCGACGGCAGCGACTTCTCGACCACGGTCGGTGCGCGCAAGCTGATCGACATCCTGCGCGCGCTGCCGGCCGACCAGCTGGTTTCGTTGAGCGCGGCGCAGAACAAGCTCACGCTGCAGGCCGGCAAGAGCCGCTTCACGCTGCAGACGCTGCCGGCCGAGGACTTCCCGCTGGTGAACGAGGCGGCCGACTTCGGCCCCGAAGGCAAGCAGCTGACGCTGGTGGCCACCGACGGCCACCGCCTCGCGCTGGCGCAGGCGAAGCTCGAGACCGAGATCCCGAAGCAGGAGGTGATCCTGCCGCGCAAGACGGTGCTCGAGCTGCAGCGCCTGCTGCGCGACGAGGACACGCCGATCCAGATGCAGTTCGCC
>JALORV010000202.1 GCA_025458735.1 Burkholderiaceae bacterium
CGATCAGTTTCAGTGCTGCGGCCGGCAGGTCGCCGGCCGATCCGGCCAGCAGCTCGAGCTCGAGTTCACGCACGAGCTGCGGCCGCGAGCGCGGGCGATCGAGCGCGACGATGGTGCCGATGTCCTGCATCACCGCGATGCGGCTGCCGCGCGTGTCGCATTGCCACTGCGTGCGCTGCACCCGCACGCGAAACAGCGGCCGCAGGCGCGCGGCTCCGTTTGCGAGCAGTGCCGGCAGCGGCGACCCGGTGAAGGCTCGGAGGTCGAACGCGGGCTTGCCGCGCAGCGTGCGCGCGGGTGACTCCCATTCGGCGCGCTGGCTAACGCCGCCACGCGCACTGCCCTCGGACTTCAACGTCTGCACCCAGCGGCGGCCTTCGCGCCGCAGCCGCAGCGCGAGGCCATGTTGCTGCAGCCGCCGGTCGGCCGTGTCGTAGTAAAGGGCGTCGAGACGGATCAGCCGTTTCGGTGCAGCGCGCAGCAGCGGCCGCCCGGCGAGCACCGCTGTGCCGCCATCGGGCAGGGCGAGCTTGAGTTCGGCAGGGCGAGCTTGAGTTCGACCTCCTGCGGAGGGTCGGTCGCGGCAAGCTGCGGCTTCGCGGCGCGGCGCGGACGATTTGCCATCGCGGCAGTCTATCGTCCGCCGCTTCGCGCTTCGTGACAGCGGCGCGGGTGCCCGCGCACGCGGCTCAGCGCGGCAGCGCCTCCACCGCGCCGTCGATGCGCACGGTGCCATCGGCCTTGCGCTCCCACATCAGGCAGTAGGTGTCCGCATGCGAGGCGGTGAACTGTGCATCGGCGGCGCGTGCGGCAGCTGCCTTCACTGGATAGTGGACCGCATCGCCGCGATGCCAGTGGATGTTGAAGTCGACCTCGCCGGTGGCCGCCCAGCGGTAACGCACGCGCTCGCCGGCGCCCAGCGCGAGGCAGCGTTCCTCGAAGCCGCGCGCGGGCACGTCGAGCTGGAACGGCCCTTTCGCGGCGGTGCTCGCGAGCGCCGGCGACGCAACGAGCGCAAGCACGACGACCACCTTGCAGCGTGCCCGCATCATCCCGGCCTCGATTCGTTCCTGTGGCTCAAGGCGGCGATGATCGCACGCGCTCCTGGCCGCCGCGCCCGCTCAGCAGCGCGCCGACGGCGGCACAGATCCCCGCCGCCACCATGAAGCACAGCGCAAAGCTGCCGCTGGCGCGCTGCAGCCAGCCGAACAGGAACGGCAGGATCACCACGCCCACGTAGGTGAAGAACAGGCAGCCGCCGGTGGCTCGCCCGGCTTCGCCGGGCGGCGCGCGGCGCGCGACTTCCGACAGGTACACACCGTTCCAGCCAACGGCCGTGGCGCCGAGGGCGGCCGCGACGAGCATGACGGCGGCCAGCGGCCACGCCGGCGTGATCAAGGCCGCCGCCAGCGATGCCGCCGCCATCAGGTAGCCGATGACGGCCAGCGTCGCGCGTGGCGCGCCGGTGCGGTCCGACACCGAGCCCCAGGCAATCCGCGCGATGACCCCCGCCACGCTCGAGACCGTCAGCGCCGTGCCGGCCGTGATCAGGCCGAGCCCGATCTCGACGTGCAGGTACGCCACCATGAAACCCGACACCGACATCTGCATGCCGGCATAGACGAACGACACCAGCGCCAGCAGGCGCAGCGCAGGTTCGCGGGCGACGACCGCGAGGCCGGAGACGAGGGCGCCCGCCGACACGCGTGCTGCCGGATCACGATCGTCGTCGAGCGGCTGGCGCAGCGGCTGCGCGGCCGCGATGACGGCAACGCAGCCGACCGCTATCAGGATCACGGCCGCCTGCCAGCCGAGCCAGACGGTCAGCGGCGGAACGATCAGCCCCGCCATCGCGAAACCCAGCGGAACGCCGGTCTGCTTGATCGAGAACACCAGCGCCATGCGCGCCGGCGGCGTGGTGCGGACCAGCAGGTGGCTCGACGCGGGCGTGATCGGCCCGTAGCCAATGCCGATCACGAGCGCAGACGCCGCCGCTGCCGCCAGCGCGAACACGCTGCCGGCGGCGCCGGGTATCAGCATCAGCAGCAGGCCGGTCGCGCAGGCCAGCAGGCAGGTCTGCGACAGGCGCAATGCGCCGAACCGCAGCACGACACCGCCGCCGGCGAGTGCGGCCGCGGAGGCGCCGAGGTAGAGCAGCGACAGGTAGGTGCCGACGGTCGAGACCGGAACGTCGAGCTGTGCCGCGATCACCGGCGAGATCGACGGCACCGTCAGCGCTGCGCACGCGGCGACCGCCTGGATGGCCGTGGTGGCGACCAGCGCGCGCGTGGCGAGTGTCGTCATCGCGTCGCAGCGGCGACCTGGCCGCCGCAGCGGTGCGCGGAGGCGGCTCGGCCGCCGGCGATGCAGGCTGGCTTGCTCAGGACTTCTCGGCCAGTGCCTTGAGGTTCGCCAGGCCCGCTTCGAAGTCGGGCCCGACGAGGCGGTCCATCATCACGCCGAAGTAGCGGTTGACCGGGTTGCCGCCCATGTCGCCTTCGTTGGTCCAGGTCACCAGCGTGCCACCGCCGTCGGGCACCAGCCGCAGTTCGCCGCGCGACGCCATGCCCATGTCGGGAAACGACAGCGTGTAGTCGACGCGCTCGTTCGGCACCACGCGGGTGAACTCCATCACGCCGTCGCCCTCGGTCTTGCTCTGCCAGCTCCACTTCGCGCCGGCACCGCTCTCGGCGCCCGAGTAGCTCATCTGCATCGCCGGGTCGCGCCGGTTCCAGACGGTCCAGTGCTTCCACTGCCGCGGGTCGGCCAGCAGCGGATAGACCTTGGCCGGCGGCGCCGCCACTTTCACCGCGCGCTGCACCTTGAACTCCGACGGCAGCAGCATCCCGACGACCAGCAGCAGTCCGAGCACGGCCGCCACCCCCACCACGATCCGCTTCAGCCACTTCATCGGCACCTCCCCTGCGCCTAAGATGACGCAACACGGGCCGCAGCGTAGTCCGGGGCCGGGAGCTTGTGCAGATGTTCCGTCGCATCATCGCCGCCGCCGTCATGGCCGCCGCCGCATCCGTCGTCGCGGGCTGCAGTTCGCCGGGCGCGGTCCGTCCCGGCGCCGACGAGGCCGCGGTGAAGTCCGCTGCCGGCCGGCCGACAGCGATCATCGCGCTGCCAGCCGGCGGCCGCCGCTGGCAGTACTCGATGCAGCCGAACAGCCAGTTCGTGTGGAACATCGACTTCGATGCCGGCGGTCGCGTGGTCAGTGTCGAGCAGATGATGACCGACGAGGCCTTCGCGCGCATCCGCAGCGGCCGCGACACGCAGGCCGACGTGCTGCGCGACTTCGGCCCGCCCGCGGAGACCTTCACGTTCCGGCTGAAGGACGAGACCGCATTCATGTACCGCTACTTCATCCAGGGCGGCTTCTACGCGGCGATGTTCGTCTACTTCGATCCGGCCGGCGTCGTCAAGCGCACCGAAACGGGGATGGACCCCTGGCGCATCCGCGACAGCGACCGTCGTTGAAACCCGCACCGGGTTACACCGAATTCCGCGCGCCCCCGCCGGCACCGAGAATTGCGCCTGCCCCGGATGCCGTTCGATGGATGCCCAGACGCCCCACCCCGCGCCACCGCTTTCGCTGCAGGACAAGCTGGACCGCATCACGCAGGAACGCCGCGTGCTCGACGTCAAGCGCGAACTGATGCAGCACGGCCTGCACGACGGCGACCCCCTGCGGCACCGGCTCGACGGCTCGCAGGGGCGCCTGCTGGTACTGCACTCGCACGACCCGCACCCCGTCGTGCAGCTCGAAGACGGCACGCAGATCGAGTTCCACGCAGCCGAGTGGAGTCCGCCCGGCAGCTAGGCTTTGCGCCTCGCCACGCCGCCGGTACCTGCCGCGTGGCACAATCCGCGGCACCATGGCCCACGCGGCGGAGTACCACCCGAAGATCCTGGTGATCGACTCACAGGGCCAGCCTGTGCGCTGGGCCCTGATGCAGCGGGCGGCCCGCTATTACGCCGCCGGCAAGGTCGTCACCGAACTCGGCGA
>JALORV010000203.1 GCA_025458735.1 Burkholderiaceae bacterium
AGCCCCAGCGCACGCGCCATGTCGATGGCGTTCTGCACGATGTGGATCTTGTCTTCCAGCGTCGGGAAGATGTTCACGGCGGCGTCGGTGATGACGACCACGCGGTCGATCGCCGGCACGTCCATGATGAAGCAATGGCTGATGCGGCGGCTGGTGCGCAGGCCGGTGTCGCGCTTCACCACCGCGGCCATGATCTCGTCGGTGTGCAGGCTGCCTTTCATCAGCACCTCGGCCTTGCCCTCGCGGGCCAGGCGTACCGCGGTCTCGGCCGCAGCCTCGCTGTGCGGCGCGTCGACCACTTCGACGGCCGAAATGTCGATGCCGAATTGCGCGGCCACCGCCGCGATGCGCGCCTTCGGTCCGACCAGAATGGGCTTGAGCAGGCCCATCTGCCCGGCCTGCACCGCACCGCGCAGCGAACTCTCGTCGCAGGGGTGCGCCACCGCGCAGGGCACCGGCGGCAGCGCCTGGGCGCGCCCGATCAGGCGTTCGTACTTCTCGTGTCGGCGTTCGGTCATGACTGCGGTTGCTTCCATGGCGAGTGGGTCGATGGGCGGGGTTCAGACGATGCCGGTGGCGTAATACACGCCGATGACGACGAACACCGCTGCGGTCTTGATGAGGGTGATGGCGAAGATGTCCTTGTAGGACTGCTTGTGCGTGAGCCCGGCCACCGCCAGCAGCGTGATCACCGCACCGTTGTGCGGCAGCGTATCCATGCCGCCGCTGGCCATCGAAGCCACCCGGTGCAGCACGTCCATTGGAATGTTGGCCGCGTTCGCGTTGGTGATGAAGGTGTCGGCCATCGCCGCCAGCGCGATGCTCATGCCGCCGGAGGCGGACCCGGTGATGCCGGCCAGCGCACTGACGCTGATGGCCAGGTTGATCAGCGGGTTGGGAATCGTCTTCAGTGCATCGGCGATGAGCATGAAACCCGGCAGCGCGGCGATCACGCCGCCGAACCCGTACTCCGAAGCGGTATTCATCGCCGCCAGCAGCGAACCGGCGATGGCGGCCTTGCTGGCGTCGGCGAATCTCGTCGTCACCGGCTTCCAGGCCAGGGCGATGACGGTGAGGATGCCCAGCACCAGCGCCGCCTCCACCGCCCAGATCGCGGTGACCTTGCTCACTTCGGTGACGATGGGCTTGGCGCCCTCGGTGAGAACGAACTCGTGGGTCTTGCCGTAGAACTTCGGGATCAGGTCGGTGAAGACCCGGTTCATCACACCCACCACCACCAGCGGCGACAGCGCGATCCAGGGGTTGGGCAGGGTCTCGGCCTCGTAGGGTTCGGGCTCGTTCTTCAGATCGCTGCCGTAGCCCTCGCCGGCGGCGGCCGCGCGGCGGCGCAGCCATTGCAGGTAGGCCATGCCCGTGCTCAGGATGAACACCGCGCCGATCAGCCCCAGCCACGGCGCGGCCCAGGTGTTGGTGTTGAAGAAGGTGGTCGGGATGATGTTCTGGATCTGCGGGCTGCCCGGCAGCGCGTCCATCGTGACCGTGAAGGCGCCCAGGGCAATCGTGCCGGGGATCAGCCGCTTGGGAATGCCACTCTGGCGGAACATCTCGGCGGCGAAGGGGTACACCGCGAACACCACCACGAACAGCGACACGCCGCCGTAGGTGAGCACCAGACACACGAGCACGATCGACAGCATGGCGCGCTCGCGCCCCACCACCTTGATGACCGCGGCGACGATGGACTTCGAGAAGCCCGAGATCTCGATCACCTTGCCGAACACCGCGCCGAGCATGAAGACCGGGAAGTAGTCGGCCACGAAGCCCACCATCTTCTTCATGAAGACGCTGGTGAACATGGGGGCCACGAGTGCCGGGTCGGTGAAGAACACCGCGCCGAGCGCGGCGACCGGCGCGAACAGGATCACGCTGTAGCCGCGGTAGGCCACGAACATGAGGAAGACCAGTGCCGCAACGACGATGAGCAGGTCCATGGGGTGCCTTTCGCTGATCGTGGTCGGTGTCTTGCCTGCGCCGGGTTAGGCCGCCGAGTTGAAGACCGTCAGACGCTCGCGCTCCACCTCACGCATCACCTGCTCGTGGTGCAGCACGGCTTCGCGCAGCAGGTCACGAACCGAGATCACGCCCAGGACGCGGCCGCCGTCGACGACGGGCAGGTGGCGGATGCCGTGGCTGTCCATCAGCCGCACGCAGTCGCGGAATTGCTGTGCTGGCGTCACGCTGATCACCTCGCGCGTCATCAGTTCGGCCACCCGTGCCTGCTCGGCCGAGCGCCCCGACGGCACCAGCTTGCGCGTGTAGTCGCGCTCCGAGATCACGCCGGCGAGCCGGCCGCCTTCCAGCACCACGAGGAAACCGACGCGCCGCTCGGCCATCACCTCCAGCGCGGCACGCGCGGTGTCGGTCGGGCTGACCGAAAACACGCCGGCCGGCTTGGCCGCCAGGATCTGCAAGAGGGTCCGGAACGGAACGGTCTCGTCGGGGGCCTTCATTCGCCAGATCATGTCGCCTCCTTCGGGTCGGCAAGGCGGTCCCGGGTCTGCGGCGCGCGTCTGCCGACTTCGCTGCCGTTCATGAGGAGGCCCCGTCGTCGGCTGGATGCTGCAGCTCGAAGACGCGCACGCCGTTGCCGAGGTCACTGACGTTGCACGCTTCCGGGTGCTGCAGCACCTTCTGCACGTCGTCGCGGCCGGCCTGCCAGAGCTGGTCGACGGTGGCGCGCGAGAACTCGTAGTCCTTGAAGTCGGACGACTTCGTGTCGCAGCGGTTCACCAGGTGCACCAGCGAGAGCGGGCCGCGGCGGCTGATCGCCTCGAGCTTCTTCACCTGCGCATCGGTGCGCAGATTCGCCGGCAGCTTGGCGATGACCTCGGCCAGCGTGCTGCGCATGTCCTCGATGGCGCGCACCTGGTCGTAGGAGAAACGCGTCTTGCTCTGGAACGAGATGTCCTTCACGCGCTCCTGCACCTGGGCCAGGTTCTGCGGCAATGCGCCCAGGCCGCTGAACAGGTCGACGGCCACGATCAGCGCGTCCAGGCGGAAGTCCTTCGCCACGTACTGCAACGGCGTGTTGGACATGATGCCGCCGTCGAAGTAGTACTCGCCGTCGATCTCCACCGGCGGGAAGCCCGGCGGCAGCGCGCCGCTGGCCATGACGTGGCTGGCGGTGATCACCTGGTTCGCGGTGTCGAAGTAGACCGATTCTCCGGAGCGTGCGTTGACCGCACCGAGCGAGAGCCGGGTGTCGCCACCATTGACACGGTCGAAGTCGACCAGTTCGTTCAGCGTCGCACGCAGCGGCTCGGTGTCGTAATAACTCATCGCGGCCAGGCTGCCCTCGACCGCAAACTGCGGTGGCGGCATGCGCGGCGAGAAGAAGCCCGGAATGCCGAAGAACATGGCCGAGGCGGCCGCCATCTTGTTCATCGCCGGGCGCGCGAAGTCCATCGTGGCCGGCAGTACGAACGGGGCCTGTGCCGAGACGCGATGCCAGAACTCGCGCAGGCGATCGACCCGACGCTCCTGCGGGTTGCCGACGATCAGCGCGGCGTTGATGGCGCCGATCGAAATGCCGACGACCCAGTCGGGTGCGAAGCCGACGGCGGCAATGCCTTCGTACACGCCGCCGTGGTAGCGACTCGAAGTCGCCGGCCCGAAGTGCTGGCTGCCGCGCCGGGGCTTTGCGAGCTGTCGGCATGTCGGTCAATGGCTGGAGAAGCGAGGGCGCCGGCTGCGTGGCCACGGAGCCGCGGGAGCGCTCGGCACGGACCGGCTGTCGATCACTGGGTCGCCGCTCCGGTCTTCGCGGCCGGCTGGACGCTCAGCGCCAGCGCCTCGGTGTCGATCGCCTCGATCTGGTCGAAGTTCATCACTTCGTCGCTGGCCACGACGTCGACGACCTGGCCTTTGGACCCCTTCCGCGCGAGCGTGCGGGTACGGGTAAGAAACGGCCTGTTCACGGGGAGTTCTCCAGTCAAGAGGCAGGGTGGGTGTTCGTGGGGACCGCGACGCGGCGCACCGCGTCGACGGCATTCAAGAGGTCGGTGGCGATGGCGCGCTTGAGCACGAAGGCGTCGGCACCAGCCCGCAACGCGGCTTCGCGAACACTTTGCTCGTCGTGCACGCTGAGCACGATCACCTTGAGCTCGGGGCAGTCGTGGCGCAGCGCCTGCAACCAGTCCAGCTGGTTGTCACCGCCATGTCGGGCTGGAGTCGGTTCGCGCCCTCGATCAGCGAAGTCTCGTCGGCCACCATGACCACCGACCCGAACGAGGTGGCGAGCAGCCCGCGCACGCCTTCGGTGAGGCCATGGTGACGGTCTGCCAGCAGCACACAACTCAGAGACTTCGGCACGGGGCACTCTCGCTTGTCGCCAGCGGCGTTGGCCGAAGTGCCTCTGGGCCACCGGCTTCGACCGCAGGTTAGGCGCTCTGCCTGGCGCCGTGACCTCGAAAGACTACGTGGTGCAGCACCCGGAAACTACCGGGATTGCAAGGCGCTGAGTCAGCGCTCGACGACGCCGCGCTTGATGGGCCCGTTCCGGATCAGGCCGTTGGCCCTGGGCCGCTGCCCTGCGCCGGCTGCCGAGCTGGCGGCTTCGCAACCACCCAGCCCATGAAGATCTGGTAGCCCGGCCTTCTCGTCTCAAACCCAGGTAACGTCGACGGCTTTCCGCGTCGGAATACGGTGGTAGAACTCGGTCGGGTAACCGATCAGGAAGGTTGCATACGGAATTTGTCCTTCCGGCATTCCAAGGACCTTGAGCAGCGGCGGGTAGGCCCGACTGGCGTAACCGATGCCTTCCGTCCAGCTGGTTCCCAGACCGAGAGTGGTTGCCGCCAGTTGAATATGGGCGATGGCAATCGCGGCCGCCGGAGGCGCCGTTCGTTCATCCTTGTTGGCCCAGGCCTGGATGATGCAGGGCGCTCCCCTGGAGATCTGGTCACTACCGGCTTCCCAGTTCTTGATGAACACCTCCATCTTGGCTTCTTCGTAGAGGCCGGGGTTCGTGTCCTTGGTGTGCTTCATCCAGTCGATCGTCAGTGCAGCGATCTTGCTGACCTTCGCAGGATCGTTGATCACCAGCCAGCGGAGCACCTGACGATTCCCGCCATGTGGCGCGAAGCGGGCGATATCCAGCAGCTGCAGGATCTTGTCTCTTTCTATCGGTCTGTTGACGTAGCCGCGAATCGAGCGCCGTGCCATCAGGAACTGCCTGATATCATCGAATTTGGGAATGAGACGATTGTCGATCGGCTCGCAATCCTCAGGACCCATCGCGCGCTGCTTCAGTGCGCCGGTAGGACAGATGGCCACGCAATGGCCACAGTCGATGCAGAAGGTCCACGAGTCCGCGGTCGGAACGGGAACCTTGCCTTTGGCGATCAACGCCCCGGGACAACACCGGACGCAAGCGTTGCAATTGATACACAGGCTCTCATCGATCTTGATGATCGCGTCCATTGTGTAGGCGGTCTTCGAGTAGCTGACCGGCTTATGGTCGCTCATGCCCGCCGCTGCCCCGCTCGGCGCCGCGGCCTGCACCGGAGCGGCTCCCAAACCCGTGCCCAGCGCCGCCGCGCCGCCTGCCATGACCGCTCCTGTATTGGTCACGAAACTGCGGCGTGAGAGCAGCGCGGAGTCTTCCATCTTCGTGCTCATGACAGTGCCCGTATCGGTGGATTTCGACGAAGAATTACTCATGCCTTCACCTCTACTGTTTGATTGCGGCTCAGCTCGGGCAGTGCCTGCAGCCGACCCGACCGTGGTAATGACTCAATAGTCAGGATCCTGGAACTTCGGTTCGCGGCCCTCGTGAAAGGCCCGGCTGCCCTCGACTCGGTCCGGGTGGACCACCGAGCGCCAATGCTGCTCCATCATGATCGTGGCGGCCTGTTCTACGGGTTCGCCCGTTCCCAAAACGACAGCACGCTTGACGGCCTGTACCGCCGTCGGCGAATTGCTCGCGATGGCCTCAGCGATGCGCAACACCGCGGGCATGAGTTCGGCGCGCGGATAGACTTTATTGACCATGCCGAGCCGGTATGCCTCTTGGGCGCTGATCGGCTCTCCGGTCATCAGCATCTGCATCGCCATGCCCGGCGGAAGCAGCCGTGGCAGAAAGACCGGCGCGCCGCCGCCGGCAGACAGGCCAACGATCGCTTCGGGTTGGCCGAAGACCGCGTCGTCCGAAGCGATGATGAAATCCGTACTGATCGCCATCTCGCAGCCACCACCGTACGCCATCCCGTGGACGGCGGCGATGACCGGCCTGCGCAGCTGGCGCAACGTAAAGAGAAGGCGATCGAAGACCTGACGCTGGCGCAGCCACTGTTCCTTCGTCATCTCCTTGCGCTGGTACAGGTCGCCGCCGACCGAAAAGGCACGGTCACCCGCCCCGGTGATGACCGCGACGCGCACCGTGGCGCG
>JALORV010000204.1 GCA_025458735.1 Burkholderiaceae bacterium
GAACATCCGCGCATCGACATGGGTCACGCCGAACGCGGCCAGGCGCGGGCGGTGCTTGTCGAGATAGCGCTGCGCGTGGGCACGGCTGTCGAACAGGTACTCGCCGCTCGCACGGCCGCTCGCCGGGTCCTCACCCCACAGCTTCCAGCGAAGGCCGGGCTCTGCGGCGATGTCGCCCGCCAGATCGCGGCACACATCGGCCAGCGCCGGTCCCCAGGGGCCGGCAAAGGCGAAGTCGACGTGCAGCAGCGTCGCTGGGTCGTTGGTAGGGGTCGGGCTCATCGGTCTCTCCATCGGGTTGAACACGGGACGCAGCGTAGATTGATTGCCCATGGTTGATAAGCGCAATACGTCTAAACTCTGTGTCAACCAAAAGTGTTCAATCGGATCTGCGCGTTTGTGAGGGTTGATGGACCGGCTGACGAGCATGCGCGTGTTCGCGCGAGTGGTGGAGCTGGCGGGTTTTGCCGCCGCGGCGCGCGACGTGGGCCTCTCGACGGCGATGGTGAGCAAGCACGTCGCGGCGCTTGAGCGGCGGCTGGGGGTGCCGCTGTTGGCGCGAACGACGCGGCGCGTCGTGCCTACCGAGGCTGGGCTGCGTTTCCACGCCCATTGCGTCGAGATCCTGCACGCCGTCGACGAGGCCGAGCTGGAGGCAGGCGCGCAGGCCCTGCAGCCGGTGGGTTGCCTGCGCATCACGGGCCCCGTGGAGCTGGGGCAGCGCCACCTGGCGCCGCTACTGGCACCGCTGCTGCGACGGCATTCGCAGCTCTCGGTCTGGCTCGACCTGACGAACCGCGTCGTCGACCTTGTCGAAGAGGGGCTGGACGTGGCAATCCGCGTCGCGCCGGCGCTCGATACGGCCCTGCGTGGGCGGCAGGTGACGTCGTCGCGGCTGCTCACCGTGGCCGCACCGTCGTACCTTCGACGCCACGGAGTGCCGCGCACCCCCGACGCGCTGGTGCGCCACCCGACGCTCGCCTTCGCTATCGGCGCAGGCCAGCATTGGGCGTTCGTTCGTGGCGCAGAGCAACAGACGGTGAAGCTGGCGCCGCGGCTGCTGTCCACCAGCTCCGATGCGCTGCGGCAGGCCGCATGCGACGGGGCGGGCATCGCGATGCTGCCCACGTTCCTCGTCGACGGCGAGATCGCGAGCGGCCGACTGCGGCCAGTGCTCGGCGACTGGTCGCTCGGCACCCTGAAGATCTACGCCCTGTACCCGGCCAGGCGAACCCATCCGGCGCGGCTGCGCGTGTTCCTCGATGCGCTGCTCGCGCGCTTCGGCACCGACCCCGAGGCGGAGGGCTTCTACTCCGTGGACTGAGCGAGCAGACGTCTACCGCTGGAGTCGGCCAGGAAGGAAACGATCAGAAAGGGCGTGAGTGCCAGCAGTCTGGCCGTCACGAAGAACACTCCGTGGCGGGCACGAGCGGATTCCTTCCGTCGCGGCCATGCTCTGCAATGTCAAGACGGGCCAAGCATTTTCTTGGCATCGACCCACTCGTCGAACTCGGCGGCGCTGATGCCCCCGATCGCCAGCGCGGCATCGCGAAGGCTCAGCCCCGCGTCTTGCGCATGCTTGGCGATGGCCGCGGCACGGTCGTATCCGATCCTTGGCGCCAGTGCGGTGACGAGCATCAGCGATCGGCTTAGCAGCGACCGCATGCGCTGAGCATCGAACTCTATGCCATCGACACAATGAACGGCAAAGCTGGTCATGGCGTCGGTCAACAGGCGCAGACTGTCAAGGGTATCGTAGGCAATCAGCGGCTTGCATACGTTGAGTTCGAAGTGTCCCTGGCTGGCGGCGATGCCAATCGCCACGTCGTAACCAATCACTTGCGTGCACACCATCATCAGCGCATCGACCTGGGTCGGGTTCACCTTACCGGGCATGATGGAACTGCCCGCCTCGTTGGCGGGCAGCCGGATCTCCCCCAGCCCCGCACGCGGACCGCTGCCCATGAGTCGTATGTCGTTGGCAATCTTGATGAGCGCGATTGCCAGCGTTCGAAGTGCACCATGCAGTTGGACCAACGGCTCGTGCCCGGCCATCGCGGCAAACAAGTTGTCGGCCACGAAGAAAGGCGCACTCAGGCGCTCCGACAGCAGCGCGGTGACGCGGGCACCGAATTCGCGGTGCGTGTTGAGGCCCGTGCCGACGGCGGTGCCGCCGATCGCGAGCGCATGCACGCCAGGCAATGCACTGCGCAGCGCGCTATCGGCGATCGCCAATTGCGCCTCGTACCCACCGAACTCCTGGCCTAGCGTAATAGGTGTGGCGTCCTGCAGGTGGGTGCGGCCGACCTTGATGACGTCGGCAAATGCCGCCGCCTTGGCTCGAACAGAGCCCCGCAAGTGGTCGAGCGCCAGAAGCAGCGGCTTCATCTGAAGCGCGACGGCGACGTGCATGGCAGTCGGGAACACGTCGTTCGACGACTGGCCGAGATTCACTTCGTCGTTGGGGTGCACCACTCGCGCGGCCCCCAGCCCGCCGCCGAGTGCAAGGGACGCCAGGTTGGCGATCACCTCGTTCACGTTCATGTTGCTCTGCGTGCCGGAGCCGGTCTGCCAATCGCTCAGGGGGAACTGCGTGTCGAACTCGCCACCGGCAACGCGATCGGCAGCCGTGGCCACGGCTGCGGCCTGCGCTGGATCTAGCAGGCCGAGATCGCGGTTGACGCTGGCGGCCGCGCTCTTGATCGCTGCGAGCGCGTGCACGACTTCAAGTGGCATGCGCTGGCTGCCGATCGCGAAGAACCGGAGGCTGCGTTCTGTATGCCCGCCCCACAATGAGTCGTTCGAGACCGCAATCGTCCCGAAGCTGTCGGACTCGCTGCGGCTAGATGCCATGTTCGCCGTCCGATGAACCGGGACCGTTGCCTGCTCACTCGCCTTCGGGAGCCGCAGCAGGGGGGACCTGCAACCTGCGGTACAGCAGGACGGCGGCAGACATGCTCAATGCCGGCAAGCTTGTGGCGTCCTGGGTGAGGAGTGCAGCAACCTCCTGTAGCGCTTGCGGACTCTCATCGTGTACGAACTGTGCCAGCTCGAAGATGTGGCCGCTCGAGAATTGCCAGACCTCGTCCAGGGCCACCCGTTCGGGTGCTCCACCGTTGTGCTGGAGCAGGCGTGCGAAAGCACCCGATGCGACGGCCACCAGACTCAGCGTCCCCAGGCGCCGCAACAAGCAAGACAGGATGTCGGCACGAAGCGGTGCACTTGCCGTTCGGTACAGACGGGAAACAAGTCTCGCAACCGCGAACCGGTGCGTCGCCGAGGCATCGGGTACTGGAACCCGAGCCATGCACGGATGCGATCAGTGGCTGAGATCGTCGAGTTCGTCGAGCATGGGCGTCTCCTCATGGACCCCGGCATCGGTCGATCTCACTGTAGTGGCTGGACTTCCGGTCCTGGCGAAGCCTTACGGAATGTTTCACGCCCGTCAACTCGGCATCTGCACTGCGGACTGCGATGGACCTCCCCGGTGCTGGCAGGCGATGGGCGTGAGCGTCTATACCCATTGAGGCCTGGTGCTGGGTGCAGACCGGCCAATGACGGATATCGACCAGCTGCCTGATGCCACCCGGGATCCATGAGCGCCCCTCCAGTTTCTGCAGGAGGGCCTCGACATCCTCGACAGGCGCGCGGGGCACGTCTGGCATGGGCAGGAGCGGTCCCCGCGCGATGGCGGACTCGAAGCGCCTGAGCCGCCTGCGCTGCTCCCAGCAGTCGCTCTTTCGGCAGTGGGGGAATGGT
>JALORV010000205.1 GCA_025458735.1 Burkholderiaceae bacterium
GGCCTGTGGGCGCGCTACGACCCGGCCCAGCTTGCCTCCGAGGCGGGCTTTCGCGCCGACCCGTCGCTGGTCTGGCGCTGGTACGCGGAACGCCGCGCCGGTGTTGCGCGCGCCGAGCCGAACGCCGGGCATCTGGCGCTCGCGCGTGCCGAGGGTCGCTTTGAACAGTGCGTTGTCGTCACGCAGAACGTCGATGGACTGCACCGCCGCGCCGGCTCGCAGGCAGTGGTGGAGATTCACGGCGCGATCATGCAGACGCACTGCCTGGCCCGCTGCGGATTCGTCGAGCCGGTGCCGGCGCAGCTGCCGCCGGGTGAGCCGCCGCGCTGTCCTCGCTGTGGCGACTGGCTGCGGCCCGGTGTCGTCTGGTTCGGAGAGATGCTGGACCCGGCACGGCTGGCTGCTGCAGAAGCCAGTGCCGCCACGTGCGAGCTGATGCTGGTGGTAGGCACTTCGGGGCTCGTCTATCCCGCGGCCGGCCTGCCGGCGGTCGCCCGGCGCACCGGTGCGACCATCGTGGTCGTCAATCCCGCTGCCAGCGAACTCGACGACCTCGCCGATATCGTCATCCGGTCGACGGCGGCGGTGGCGCTGCCGCGTCTGCTGGCCGCCTGATCGGGTGGCTGGTCGCAAGCCAGGCCTCGACCCGCGGGCCGTTGCCGGCCGCAGCTTGTGCAGCGCGGCGCAATTCGGCTAGAATCACAGGCTTTTCAAGCCCTTGCGGGCTTTCCTTGCTGCACCGGATCGACGCTTTCCGGGCAGCTCACCCCCGGCGCGACGGCTTCGTCCGACGCGGATGCCGGAACATCCAGAAGGAGAGACGATGCGTCACTATGAAGTCTGTTTCATCGTGCATCCCGATCAGAGCGAGCAGGTGCCCGCGATGATCGATCGCTACAAGGCGATGATCACGGCCGGCAACGGCACGCTGCATCGGATCGAGGATTGGGGCCGGCGCCAGCTCGCGTACCCGATCGAGAAACTGGTCAAGGCCCATTACGTGCTGATGAACATCGAGTGCGACGGCAAGACGCTCGACGAACTCGAGCACGCCTTCCGCTACAACGATGCGGTGCTGCGCCACCTGACCATCAAGATGAAGAAGGCCGAGACCTCGGCCTCGCCGATGATGAAGGTGGTCGAGCGCGAAGAAGCCCGCAAGGCGGCTTCCGAGCCGGCGGCGGCCGCGGCGGCCTGAAGTAGAAGGTCGGAGAAGGTCGGCGAGCGAGTCGGCGCGGCGGCATTGAACGCACTGCGCATCAGCGCCCGGCCGGTGGCACGCAGCGCGCTGCGTTACACGCCAGCCGGGGTGGCGGTGGCGGAAGCCAGCTTCCGCTTCGAAGGAGCGCTGCAGGAAGCCGGCACCGAAAGGCTGCTCGACTTCGAGTTTGCGGCGGTGGCGGTGGGGCCGGTGGCCCTCGGCCTCGAGCGCGAACCGCTCGGCGTGCCGCTGACGCTCTCCGGATTCATCGCGCCGCGCACGCGCCGTTCCAGCAGGCTGGTCGTGCACATCACCGATTACGCGAGGCCGTAGCGCCAGTGCGCCGGCGGCAAGCAAATGAACTGATACAGGATCAAGGAAAACCAGGAGCACACGATGGCAACTTCGATGAGAGGCAAGGGCAAAGGCAAGGGCAAGGGCAAGGGGACGCGGCGCGCCAGCCAGCAAAATGCCCTGTTCAAGCGCAAGAAGTTCTGTCGCTTCACGGCCGAGAAGGTCGAGCAGATCGACTACAAGGATGTCGACACGCTGCGCGACTTCATCGGCGAGAACGGCAAGATCACGCCGGCACGACTGACCGGCACCAAGGCGCACTACCAGCGCCAGCTCGACACGGCGATCAAGCGCGCGCGTTTTCTCGCGCTGCTGCCGTACACCGACAACCACTAGGGCGAGACGGACATGCAAGTCATACTGCTCGAGAAGATCGTCAACCTGGGCCAGCTCGGCGACGTCGTCAAGGTCAAGGAAGGCTATGCGCGCAATTTCCTGATCCCGCAGGGCAAGGCGCGTCGCGCCACGGACGTGGCCATCAAGGAGTTCGAGGCGCGTCGCGCCGAACTGGAAAAGGCGCAGGCCGACAAGTTCGCCGCGGCCGAATCGGTGGCGGCACGGCTGGCGGGTACCAACGTCCAGGTCGGTGCCAAGGCCGGAGTCGACGGCCGGCTGTTCGGTTCGATCACGAACTACGACATCGCCGATGCGCTTGGCAAGCAGGGCTTCGAAGTGAACAAGGCCCAGATCCGGATGCCGCAGGGGCCGCTCAAGCAGGTCGGCGAGCACCCGATCACCGTGGCGCTGCACTCCGATGTGACGGCCGACATTACGGTCACCATCATCGGCGAGCAGGCCTGATCCCGCGCATGTGCTGAGCCAGGGCGGCCCACGGGCCGCCCTTTTTCTGTCCCGCGCCGGCCACGCAAGCGCGTGCGGTTATAGTCCGTGCTCCGGGTGGGCGCCCGTCCGCCCCGTGGCTCCGCGGTATCGAGCGCTTCCATTGAACCAGTCCTTGTCCGACCCCCAGCTTGCCGCGGTCCGAACGCCGCCGCATTCGATCGAGGCCGAGCAGTCGGTGCTGGGCGGGCTGCTGCTGGACAACACGGCGTGGGATCGCATCGCCGACCTGGTCGGAACCGACGATTTCTACCGCAATGATCATCGGCTGATCTTCGGCGCGATCAGCCGCCTCGTCGACGCCAGCAAGCCGGCCGATGCGGTCACCGTGTACGAAGGGCTGCGTTCGGCCGGCAAGGCCGAGGACGCCGGCGGCCTGGCCTACCTGAACGCGCTCGCGCAGAACACGCCCTCGGCGGCCAACATCCGGCGCTACGCGGAAATCGTGCGTGAACGCTCGGTGCTGCGGCGCCTCGTCTCTGCCGGTGACGAGATCGCGACCAGCGCGCTCAATCCGGCCGGCCGCGACACCAAGCAGATCCTCGACGAGGCGGAAAGCCGGGTGTTCCGCATTGCCGAGGAGGGCGCGCGTGGCCGCCAGGGCTTCATCGAGATCCAGCCGCTGCTTACCAAGGTGGTCGAGCGCATCCAGGAGCTGTTCGAGCGCGCCAATCCGTCGGATGTCACCGGCGTGCCGACCGGCTTCGCCGATCTGGACACCAAGACCTCGGGACTGCAGCCGGGCGACCTTGTGATCGTTGCCGGGCGGCCGAGCATGGGCAAGACCTCGTTTGCCCTCAACGTGGGCGAACACGTGGCCATCGACCAGGGCATGCCGGTGGCGGTGTTCTCGATGGAAATGGGGGCC
Organism: Burkholderiaceae bacterium; assembly: GCA_025458735.1. The sequence continues at coordinate 3,264 of JALORV010000205.1, forward strand.
TCGCAGCTGGCGCTGCGCATGCTGAGTTCGGTCGGCCGGCTCGACCAGCAGCGCCTGCGCACCGGACGCCTGCTGGACGACGACTGGCCGCGGCTGACGGGTGCGATCCAGAAGATGCACGAAGCGCCGCTGTATATCGACGAGACGCCGGCGCTGACCGCGATCGACCTGCGCGCGCGTGCGCGCCGCCTGTCGCGCACCTGCGGCAAGCTCGGGCTCATCATCGTCGACTATCTGCAGCTGATGAGCGCGAGCGGCTCCGGCGAGAACCGCGCCACCGAGATCTCTGAAATCTCGCGCGGTCTGAAGGCCCTTGCCAAGGAGCTCGCCGTGCCGGTTGTTGC
>JALORV010000206.1 GCA_025458735.1 Burkholderiaceae bacterium
CGCCTCGGGCTTGGCCGGGTCGAACTCCTTGCCCATCACCTTGAACTTCTTGTAGGCGCCGTCGGGCACGGGCTGGCCGAGCTCCTTCATGTACTTCTTCGCGTCGGTCAGCAGGAACACCTTCTCGGCCACCTGGCGGTAGTTGACGTCGCCTTTCAGGTAGCCCCAGCGCTGCATCTGCGTGAGCATCCACACGGCCATGCTCTGCCACGGCACGGGGTCGAAGTCGGCACGCTCGGGGACATTCTTCACGTTGCCGAGCCCGTCGGCGAAGCGTCCGGTGAGCACCTGCGTGACGACCGCCTCGGGCTGGTTCAGGTACTGCGTCGGGCTGATGACCTTGGCGATCAGCTCGCGGTTCTTCGCCTCGCGCGCCATCGCGGCGGCGGTCAGCACGGCGCGGAACAGCGCCGCGTAGGTGGCCGGGTTCTGCTGGATGAACGCTTCGCTGAGGCCGAACGCGCAGCAGGGATGGCCGTCCCAGATCTCGCGCGACAGGATATGGATGAAGCCCACCTCGTCGTATACCGCGCGCTGGTTGAACGGGTCGGGGCCAAGGAAGCCGTCGATGTTGCCGGCGCGCAGGTTGGCCACCATCTCGGGCGGCGGCGTGACGCGGATCTGCACGTCGGTGTCGGGGTTCAGGCCGTGCTCCGCCAGGTAATAGCGCAGCAGGAAGTTGTGCATCGAGTAGTCGAACGGCACCGCGAAGCGGAAGCCCTTCCAGTCCTTCGGGTCGCGCTTATCCTTGTGCTTGACGTGCAGCGTGATCGCCTGGCCGTTCGTGTTCTGGATTGTTGCGACGTTCATCGGCGTCTGCGTCGAGCCGAGGCCGAGCGAGATCGCCAGCGGCATCGGGCTCAGGAAGTGCGTCGCGTCGTACTCTTTGTTGAGGATCTTGTCGCGAATCAGCGCCCAGCCGGCCGTCTTCATCAGCTGAACGTTCAGCCCCTGCTGGCGGTAGAAGCCCAGCGGGTCGGCCATGATCAGCGGGCTGGCGCAGGTGATCGCGATGAATCCGACCTTCAGGTCCTTCTTCTCGGGCGCCTTCTTCTCCTGCGCCATCGCCTGCAGCGACGCCACCGGCAGCACGCTGGCGATCGCGGCCATCGCCGTCTTGCGCCCCACCGCCCTCAGGAACGCGCGGCGGATCGGTTCGTGCGGGAACAGCGCCTTGACAAGCGACGCCTCGATGAACTCGCGGCCGAGCTGCTCTTCGCCCACCGCCTGCACCGCGGCCGCCTTGCCGTGGTCCTGCGGCGCGTGGTCTTCGCCGCAGGCGCAGCGCAGAATCAGCGGTCGGTCGGCGTCGTAGGGGTCGTAGACGGTGCGGCGATCGTCGCTCATGACAACTCCTGGAAATCGTGATGACGATCGTAGAAAGCAAGCGCCGTGCGCACCATCGCGGCAGCGGTGAATCCGGTGTGGTGCGCGCGCCGACGGTTTGTAGTGCCAGCCCTACACGCCGCCTCAGCCGCGCACCATCGGCAGCGACTGCAAGTACTTTTCGGGCTGCACCGGGTCAAAGGTCTGCCCCAGGATGGTGTGCGTGCGCATCGTCGCCGCCGGCGGCTGGAAGCCGAGCTCGGCCATGAGCTTCTGCGCGTCGGTGGCAAGGAACACGCGCCGCGCGATCTGCGCGTAGTCGACGTCGCCGGTGACGTAGCCCCAGCGCTTCATCTGCGTGAGCATCCACACCGCCATCGACTGCCACGGGAAGGGGTCGAAGTCGATGCGGTTGGGCACGTTGCGCACATTGCCCAGCCCGTCGGCGAAGCGGCCGAGCAGCACCTGCTCGAGCACGGCCGGCGGCTGGTTCAGGTAGTTCGGCCCGGCGAGCGCATCGGCAACCGCCTTGCGGTTGGACGGCTGCGAGCAGTGCATCGCCGAGCGCACCATCGTGCGGAACAGCGCGGCGAAGGTGTTCGGCAGCTCGCGCGCGAACTTCTCGGTGGCGACGAACGCGCAGCAGGGGTGGCCGTCCCAGATCTCGCTCGTCAGCATGTGGATGAAGCCCACGCCGTCGACGACCGCGCGCTGGTTGAACGGCTCGGCGACGATGAAGCCGTCGATGTTGCCCGAGCGCAGGTTGGCGACCATGTCGGGCGGCGGCATCACGCGCAGCTGCACGTCGCGATCGGGGTCGATGCCGTTCGCCGCGAGGTAGTGCCGCAGCAGGTAGTTGTGCATCGAGTGGTCAAACGGGATCGCGAAGCGCATGCCCTTCCACGTCTTCGGGTCACGCCGGTCCTTGTGCTGGATGCCCAGCGTGATCGCGTTGCCGTTGATGTTGTCCATCGCCGGCATCACCATCGGCGTGCCGGTCGAGCCGAGTCCGAGCGTGATCGCCAGCGGCATCGGCGACAGCATCTGCGAGGCGTCGAATTCGCCGGCCAGCGTCTTGTCGCGGATGACGGCCCAGCCCGCCGTGCGCTGCAGCGACACCTGCAGCCCTTCCTGCGCGTAGAAGCCGAGGGGCTCGGCGGCGACGATTGGCGTCGCGCAGGTGATCGGCAGGAAGCCGATGTTCAGGTTCTTCTTCTCGGGCGGCTTCTTCTCCTGGGCCATCGCCTGCAGCGACGCGAGCGGCAGCAGGCTCGCGATCGCGGCCATCGCGGTGCGGCGGCCCACCGCCTTCAGGAACGCGCGGCGAATGGGCTCCTGGGGAAACAGGGCGCGCACGAGCGTCGCTTCGACGAGGTCGCGCCCCAGTTGCTCTTCGTCGAGCGGCGACGACGACACGGCTGCGGTCGACGCAGCTCGCGCGTGATCCTGCGGCGCGTGGTCGCCGCCGCAGGTGCAGCGCAGGCGCAAGGGCTGGTCGGCGTCGTACGGGTCGATCACGGGGGATTGGTCGGCGGCCATGGCGACTCCTGAAGGCTCGGTGGCCCATCGTAGGAAGCGGCACCGGCGTCAGCCATCGCGCTGGCGATGAACTCGCCGTCGTGCGATCGACGACACCGTGTAGGGCCAGCCCTACACCGCGCGGCGACGTGCCACCGGGCGCCTTCGACGGTATGGCAGCCGGCGTCCGGCCTCGGCCCGTGGCAGTCCGTCGCACCGTTGGCCAGCTTGACTGCCAAGGTCGCGTGCACGCCAAGGCCAGCGGGTGGCCGCTTGCGCTCATGTCCCCCGCGTCGGGCTTCGCCCGCCGCTCCTCCTTGACTTCGCTGCAGCGGCCACCCACCGTCCTTGGCCCTCCACCGTGGCGGCGTGCCACCGGCGCAGGGCAATACGGGTGCCCGATCGAGACGCTGGGGTGCCCTGTGGAGCGAAGTGAAGGAGGAGGCGCCTGCCGGAGGCGGGCGCCGGGGGAGATGAGCGAAACAGGGCGCCCCAGTGGCTCGATCGCGCTCCAACCGTCGCAAGCGGGCCACGCCACGAACGACCGCCGCGGGCCGAGACCCGCTGTTCGCCCACAGCAGCCGACACGACGCCGATTCAAGCCAACTGCAGCTCCTGCCGCACCGCGTACAGCGCCAGCTCGACGTCGTTGCGCGCGCCGGTCTTCTCGAGGATGCGCGCGCGGTACGTGCTCACCGTGTTGGGCGACAGCACGAGCTGCTCGGCGATCTCGCCGACGCTGCGGCCGGCGGCGAGCAGG
>JALORV010000207.1 GCA_025458735.1 Burkholderiaceae bacterium
CGCGGTGCGCGCACGCGACGGAGTGTGCCTAAAGTGTGTCCCTGTAGCGATCGTCATCGCCATCCAGGAGTCCACATGAATTCCGCACCTGATCTGACGCCGGCGGCATCGGCCCCGGCAAACCGCCGGCGGCGCCGGGCCCTGCTCGGTGTCGGCGCGGCCACGCTGGCGGCCCTCGGTGCCGCAACCACGCCGCGCGAATCCTTCGCTGCACCGTTCGGCGCCATGGGCGGAGCCGGGCCGATGGGTCCGGGCCACGGCCGCGGCGGCTGGCACGACGCCGATCCCGCGGTGGCGGCGCGGCGGCTCGATGCCATGGTTTCCTACATGCTGGCCGCAGTCGATGCCACCGCCGAGCAGCGTGCAAAGATCGCGGCGATCTTCAAGCGCACCGCGGAAGAACTCAAGGGCAGCCGGCAGCAGCACATGCAGGCACGCCGCCAGAGCATGGAACTGCTGACCGCTCCGGTGATCGACCGCACCGCGCTGGAAAAGCTGCGCGGCGAACAGATGCGACTCGCCGAGACGACCTCGCAGCGCATGCTGCAGGCCATGGTCGATAGCGCCGAGGTGCTGACCACGGAGCAGCGTGCCCAGCTGCAGCAGCGCTGGCAGCAGCGCCGGCAGCCACGCTGAACGCCTTCGCCGCGGCCCCGGATCCCCCTCCCCGAATACCGGCGGCCCCCTCCACCTCACCGGCATTCACCGGCGGCCGCGGCACCCCATCCGGACAACTGAATTCGCTGCCGTGGCTGGCGCGTCGCGCCGCGCACGCCGGAGCGCGGCTCAGTCGGCGAGCCAGCCTTCGCGGCGGGCGTGCTCGGCGGCCGCCTGCGGGCTGACGCCCTGTTCGTACAGATCCGACCACGAACAGTGTCATCCGGGGCAGCCGTCAGATGTTGCCGTCGAAGGTGTTGCAGGCCGCGATCTGGCCGCTCTTCATGCCGATCATGAACCAGCGCTGCCGCTGCTCGGAAGTGCCATGCGTGAAGCTGTCCGGCACCACGCGGCCCTGCGTGCGACGCTGGATGGTGTCGTCGCCGATCGCAGCGGCAGCCCGCATGGCTTCCTCCACGTCGCCCGCCTCGAGCAGGTTGCGGTTGCCTGCGTGATGCGCCCAAACGCCGGCGAGGCAGTCGGCCTGCAGCTCGAGTCGCACCGACAGCGCGTTGTACTGCTGCTCGGACATGCGGCGGCGATACTCGTCCATCTTCTGCATGATCCCGAGCTGGTTCTGCACGTGATGGCCGACCTCATGCGCGATGACGTAGGCCTGGGCGAAGTCGCCCGGGGCCCCATGGCGGTCTGGCCGGTGCCGCAGGCTGTCGGGGTGGCGCCCGTGAACAGCACCAGCTTGGGCTCGTTGTACGGCCTGCCCAGCTGCTGGAACAGGGTGTTCCAGGTCTTCTCGGTGTCAGCCAGCACACCGGCGACGAAGCGTCCCATCTCGTCGCTCGGCGCGCCGGCCTTGCCCTGCACCTGCGGCGGTGCCACGGAGTTCTGCACCGTCTGCACGGTGCCGGCGAGGCCGAGGATCACCCGCGGGTCGATGCCGAACAGCATGCCGATCACCACCAGGATGATCATGCCGATGCCGCCGCCGACCAGTCCCTTGCCGCCACGCGACATGCCGCGCCGGTCTTCTACGTTCGAACTGCCCGGTCCTTCGATGCGCATGCTGGCCCCCGCCTGAGTGCGACCTGTTGAAAGTGAGTGCGGGGGCAAGCATAGCGTCGCGGCCGGCTAGTCGTAACGGGCCTTTCCTTTGGCGACCAGCATGCCGTGCCTGGCCTGCCCCGGCGGCACGCGGTAGCGGGCCGGCCGCTCGCCGTGATCGTCGTAGTCGTAGTCGTAGCCGCGACCGCGCGGGTAGACCGCATGCGGCGGCGCGGTGCGATGGCGCGGTGCGGCGTACCGCGGCACTACCAGCACCGGTGCCCGATAGATCACGCGCGGCGGCAGGACGACCGGACCAGGCACGATGACCCGCGGCGGCGGGACAAAGACCGGCGCCGGTACGAACACGGGAGGCGGCGGCATGAAGACGGGCGCCGGCGCGTACACCGGCGCAGCGACCACGACCGGCGCAGGGACGAATACCGGAGCACCATGGAAGAAGGGTGCGCCGATGCGAAAGCCGAACTCGGGCGTGCTGACGCTGATCGACACGCCGCCACCAGCCTGGGCGGACAGCGGGGCGAGTGCAACGGCAAGGGCGAACAAAACGGGCTTTTTCATCGTTCGATCTCCGGGTGTGACAGGAGATCCAACGGCGGGCCGGGCAGGGCCGACGACCGCAACTGGTTTCAAGTTGTAACGGGCCTGTCAGGGCCCTTCGGAGCGCAAGGCGGGCTCACGCGGTGAGCGCCGGCGCCAGTCCGGCCGGCCGCGAGGGCGTCGGCTGCTCAGTTGCTCGGCAGGCGCAGCACGCGCATGCCACCGCGCTCGCAGGGCTGGTCGGCGTAGGTCACGCGACCTCGCAGTTCACAGCGGAATACGGTAAATGCGGGCGCGATCAGCTGCACTGGCGTTGTCGACATCGGACCGGCAGCGGTCGCCGGTGGCCCAACCTGCTCGCGGGCCAGCACGGCGGCCACCGTATGCGTCGACAACGGGTCAGGCTCGATGATCGGCACGACGTTGTGCAGACGCTGCACGTCGAACCATGGTTCGAGCAGCACGGCGACAAACCACAGCAGCACCAGCGCAATCGCTCCTGACACCAGAATGTTCAGGAAGCGCAGGGAGGAGTCGAATCGGAGGTCGGGCGCGGCAACGTGCATGGGATGGCCGGAATCGCAGGGCCTGTCGTCGAGACCGCGCGATTATCGCCGATTCGCGTGACGCTTTTGCGGCAGCCACCGTCGCACCGGTCACCGCAAGACGGGATCCGCCGCACTCCTGGCGGCCGGAGCTTCAGGCGACCGCGAGGCCCTGCTGGTACGACAGCCAGACGGCGAGCAGATCGCGTTCGCGCTGGCGCGTGAGCTTGCCGGCGCGACGCTTGTCGGAGGCCACCGGGATACCGGCCTCGAGGATGTCGTGCAGCGTCACCGCCATAGGCCGCGTCTTCAGGCCGCTGGCCTGCGCGCGGGTGGTGTCGACCTGGTGGAAACTGCGTGTGCTCGGATCGTGCGAGGGAATCCACAGCGGCAGCTCGGTCCACGGCTGCACACCTTCGCGCTCGAGGAAACGCTCGTCCACCCACTCGACCTCGACTTCCTCGCCGCAGATCCAGCGGCAGGTGTCGAGCAACTCGACGAAGGTGGCGCCCTCGTTCGGCCCGGTCGCGTTGTAGGCGCCGCTGGCGCGCTGCGAGACCAGGCGCAGGATCCAGGCAGCGAGATCGCGCGCGTCGATGAACTGGACCGGACGCTCGGGAAGGCCGGGCGCCAGCATGCGGCCGCCCGCCGACACGCGCCAGGGCCAGTAGGAAAAGCGTCCGGTCGGATCGTCCGGCCCGACGATCAGCCCGGGCCGCACGAGGATGGCGCGCGCGCCGAACACGCGCGCCACGGTGCGCTCGCACTCGGCCTTCATCGGGCCGTAGTTGAGGCCCGTCACCGCGTCGGTGGCGTGCCCCACGATCGAGGCCAGCGGATCGGTCTCGCGGATCGGCGCCTTCGCGAACGAGGCATAGGCCGAAACGCTGGAAATGAAGACGTAGCGTTCGCAGCTGTCGAACAGTGCCGCACAGGACAGCTCGACGTCCTGCGGGCGATAGCCGCAGGTGTCGATCACCGCATCCCACGACTTGTGCATCAGCAGGTGCAGATCCTCGGTGCGGTCGCCGACGATCCACTTGACCCCGGGCGGCCACCACTGGCGCGAGTTGCCACGGTTGAACACCGTGACCGAATGCCCGCCCTCGAGCGCAGCCGCGAGCACGGCCTGGCCCAGGAATACGCCGCCACCGAGGATCAGCAGGTTCATGGCCCGCGATCTTAGGGCGCCCGCCGACGGTCGGCCAGCCTTTCGGACTACCGTTCAGCCTGCCAAAGCGACGTGCGGTCGCGCCTGCCGCAATGCGGCAGCGGGTGCGCAGGAGGCCAACCGCCGCTGCGAGTCACTCCCGATGGGATAATTTCCCGCGTCTGGCCGTTGCATCCTTCCCACTTCCGAGAACGACTTGGCGCGCTTCGATCGGCCGACCTTCGACCAGGCTCCCCGGGCGCTGCTGCGCGATGGGCGCTGGGCCAATGCGCGGGTGTCGCTGGTCGACCTGGCGGGCCGCCGCTGGGTCGTGAAGGATTTTGCGCCGCGTGCGTGGTGGGTGCGCAACACCATCGGTCGGCTGTTCGTGCGCCGTGAACTGGCCGTGCTGCACCGGCTGCAGGGCATCGATGGCGTGCCGCCGGCGGCGTTTCGCCTCGACGCCCACGCACTGGCCAGCGCCTACATCGAAGGCGAAACGCTGGGCAAGGCCGATGCCGCCCGCCAGACGCCGGAGTATTTCGTCGCGCTGGAGGCGCTGATGCGGGCCATTCATGCGCGTGGCGTCGTGCACCTCGACAACCGCGGGACCGGCAACGTGCTGATGCGGCCCGACGGCTCGCCGGCGCTGATCGATTTCCAGTCGGCCGTGTCGACGCGGTGGATGCCGGCCTCTTGGCGCGCCTTCGTCGAGGCGATCGACCTGAGCGGCGTCTACAAGAAGTGGCTGGCGCGCGACGCGGCCTCGATGGGCACCGAGCGCCTGCAACTGGTCGAGCGCATGTCGCGCTGGCGCCGGCTGTGGGTGCTGCGCGGGTATGCTGGCGTCCGCAAGTCGCCGAAAGGCGCCGGCCGCGCGCCGTGAACCT
>JALORV010000208.1 GCA_025458735.1 Burkholderiaceae bacterium
CGACAAGGCCGGCAACTTCAAGATCGTTCCGAAGTAGGCGCCCGTCACTCGTTGCGCCGGCGTAGCCGGCGCAACGCTGTCGCAAGTCGCTGCGCAGCCACCGCTCACCGTACCTCGCTCAACGCGGCTCGAACAATCCTCGCCGTCGTCTCGACCAGGCCGGCAACCAGCTCCATGCACCTTGCGGCATTTTCCTCACTCAGAAGGTCCCAGCCTCTTCCATGAATGCCCCACAGCCTCTCATAGCTGTACAGCTGGTGGCCGCTGAGCGGAGTTCGCGGGTCTACGACGTCGAGCAGCACGTCATATCGAAACTGCGCGCCGGGCCCGCCGAAGTCGCAGGACACGAAGTACCGGTCCGGTGACAGAAAGCCGACGCCGTCAAAGTGCTTGTGCTTTGAAAAGCCATGCTCGCGCATCGAGTCTGAGAGCACCTTGCGCAGCAACGGCGCCTTCGCGGGAACCATCAGGTCGATATCGGGTATCAGATCGTCGCGGATCTGCAACTGGCGGCCGGCGTACTGCTGCAGCCAGCGCTCCCGCGAGCCGAATAACAGAGGTACATGCCTGAAGTCCCGCGCCGCCGTATAACGGGGCCCCCCCACCAGCGGCCCCGGCGCATTGCTTATCCTGCCGAGCTCTTCCAGAGCTTCCGGCCTTGCCGCTGAGCGCTGCAGATGGATTGCCGCCCACCACTGTGCCTGCTGGGCGATGAAGGTATCGCGCCGGGCCGGCTGCAGGTCGCTCAGGAAGTCGAGGAACTGGATCACGGCGGTGCTCGGTATTTGCCTCAACCTCGGGAAGCCCGCACCGGACTCTTCATGGAGGGCTTCCGCAAGATGACTGCGCATTTGCTCAGAGTTGTCTCTGTCCATGTGCCGAAGCGCTCCCGGATGCCTTTCGGGCCTGCGAAGACCCTTCCCGGACCTACTGCTTCGCCTGTGATTCAGCGCGCTGGCCGGCCCGCTCGATAGCCAGCGTGAGTTCGCGCCGCTTCTGCGAGCCGGCCGGCAGCTGCTCCAGCAGCGTGCTCCAGTAGCGCACGCTGTCGGCATAGCGGCGCTCTTCGTAGGCGAGGCTGCCGGCCAGGTCGAGTGCGACCGGATGGCGTGGCTGCAGCGCCAGGGCCCGCTCGATCACGGCCGCCGGTCGTCCGCGCAGGTCGCCGCCCTGCGACATCGCGAGGGCGTCGGCATACTCGGCCAGCACGCCGGCATCCTTGCCCACCCGGTCGGGCGAGACGGCGATGGCCTGCTCGAAGGCCTTCACCGACGCTTCGAAGCGGTCGCTCGCCGCCTGTGCGCGCGCGAGCAGCACCCAGCCGCGGGCATCGCGCGGATGACGCTCGAGGTGGGTTTCCAGCCGTGCAACGTACTCGGCCACGCTGTGGGTCGGGGAATCATCCAGGCCGGCGGATTCGTCGACCGCCTGCGGCGTGCCCCACAGCAGGTACAGCCCGAAGGCGGCGAGCGGGATAAGGGCCGCCAGCAGTCCGGCGACGCCCGCCCGGCCGAGCCGGCGCTGGCGCATCAGGCCGGGCAGCAAGAACACCAGGGCAGCGGCAGTCAGCGACAGGGCCACCGCCCAGAACAGCAGCGAGGTCGGCATGGCCGGCGGATTATCGCGCGCCGCGCTGGCCGTCACCGGCAGCGCTGCACGCGGCGACGCTGCGGTGGCGGTCGCCCCGCCGCCGCAGCGTGCCCGAGATCGTGGCTACTTGGCGGGTGGCGGTGCCGCGGCTGCCGTCGCTGCGGGGGCCGCTGCCATCGCCTTGCGCTTGGCCGCCAGAGCATCACCCAGGATCTTGATGCCCTCCTGCGAGGCGGCGGCCGACTTCGCCAGCGACTCCTTGGCCTGGTCGAGGTTGTGGAAGGCGGCGCCGTTGGCGGCCGTCCACCACTCCCAGTTCGCGTGCGCTTCGGTGTGCTTGGCGCGCGCGGCAACCAGGGTCGCGTCGTCGAGGACGATGCCGGTGGCCTGCACTTCGCCGAACTTGTTGATCAGCTGCGTCAGCCAGAACTCGGCATGGCGCACCTTGCCGGCGTAATGCGAAGCCATCGACTCCATCACGTACTTGGCCTGCTCTTCCTTCCAGTCGGTGTGGCAGGTCAGGCAGGTCTGCTTGATGTACTGCTTCGGATTGGTCTGCCAGTGCGAGGTGTAGGTCTTCTTCGTCTTCGGGTCGGTGACCTTCGGCATGTGGCACGACGAGCACTGGACGCCGGCCTTGTCGTGCTTCGAGTTCCAGTAGACCTCGACGTCGGGGTGCTGCATCTTGGTGAGCAGCGCACCGGTCTGGAAGTGGCGGAAGTCGCGGAAGTTGATGCTGTCGTAGAACTTCGTGATGTTGTTGACGTCCACGAACGGGAAGACGTTGGTCCGCTGGTCGGCCATGCCGATGGCGGCGCCCGTCTTCGGGTCGACGCCCGGGTTGCAGTTGTACTCGACGTGGCACTGCGCGCACTGCAGCTTGGTGTCGTAGCTCTCCAGCATCGCGATCTTGCGGTTGAAGCCGCGCACGCCGAGATCCTTGACCTCGAACTTGGTCTTGCGCGGGTCCTCGGAATACAGCGTCGGCTGGTCCTTGCGCGTCAGCGCCTGGATCAGCGCATCGCGCACCACGCGGGGCTTGGCCGCATGCGGGTCGTGGCAGAAGATGCAGTTGTTGGCATGGTTCACCGACTTCACGAACTCGACCACCTTGGAGGTGCGGCTCCACTTCGCCTGCGGCACCGGGTCGCCCATGTAGGCCCAGTCGAGGATGTGGTCCATGGTCTTGCAGGACACGCACACCGGATTGGCGGCGGCGGCCGTACCGGGCTTGAACGGCTTGTGATCGGTGTTGTCCGGGTAGTTGTCCTTGATGACGTCCCACACCTTGAAGTTGCCGCCATCCTTGGCCAGGTAGCGCCAGCTGTCCTTCGGCGAGAAGCGGCCGCCAAAGGCGCGATCGACGACGAACTGGTCGAGCACCATGAAGGCATGCGAGCGCGGCAGGTTGTGCTCGCGCGTGAAGCCGTGCGGCGTCATCAGCAGGTCGAAGGCCGGATTGGGCGACGGCCCGGTCATCTGCTTCTTCTCGAAGCGGCCGGTGCGGTGCCAGTCCATCTGGTAGGCGGTGTCGAACTGGTTCTTGTGGCAGCTGCCGCAGGTGGCCGGGTCGGTCGAGGTGGTCGGCCGTGCCGACGGATTGCCCACGTGCGCGTCGATGCCGCCATGGCAGGCCGTGCAGGCCAGCCCCTTGTGCTTGCCGGAATCGTGGAACTCCTTGACCGGCGCGTGGCAGCCGAAGCAGCCGCTGGCGTCGAACTTCGCCGGCTTCGCGGCGACCGCCTTGGGTGCGGCCTTGGCGGGCGCGGCCGCCTGCTGGGCCCATCCGGCCGATGCCATCATCAACAGCCCACACAGTGCGCCACGCACCATGTGCATCGTCCATCGCTTGCCCATTTCCCCGCTCCCGTTGGTTGTCCAGCCGGGCAGAAGTTATCAACGGAGTGAGGGCCACGATTGACGCGGGTCAATCGCTGCAGCGCGGAATCGTGCCTACCCCGGAAGAGGTAGAAACTCAGGGCAGCACGCGGTCGATGGTGACAGCGAGATCCTTGGTACCGAGTTTCGCCGGCTTCGACAGGCCCTCGAGGTCGCCGCTCGCCGGCATCGGATTGCCGGACTTTGAAATGCGCGCACCGACGATCACCGTGGGTACGGACGACAGCTTCATCTCGGGCGACATCGCCATCGTGTCATCGAGCGCGAAGCGCGCCGGCAGATCGGATGCCTTCATGCGC
>JALORV010000209.1 GCA_025458735.1 Burkholderiaceae bacterium
GCGCCTGCCGCAGCCGGCGATCGTGCCAGCGCCGGCGCGGCAGGTCCTTCAGCAGTTCGCCGTAGGTCCAGGCCGGATCGGCGTTGGACACGACGACGTCCGCCCGGATCTGCTCGCCGCTCGCCAGTTGCACGCCGGTGGCACGTCCCAGCGAGTGGGTGATGGCCGCCACGTCGGCATTGAGCCGCAGGCTGCCGCCGAGCGACTCGACCAGCCGTACCAGGCCGTCGACCAGCCGGCTGGTGCCGCCGATGGCGCAGTGCACGCCGTGCTGCCGCTCCAGAAAGGCGATCAGCCCGTAGATCGAGGTGACGTTGAACGGATTGCCGCCGACAAAGAGCGGATGGAAGCTGAAGATGAAGCGCAGGCGCTCGTCGCGGAAATGGCGCGCGACCATGCCGTAGACACTGCGCTCGCTGCGCAGCAGTGCCATTTTGGGCAGGATCTTCGCCATGTCGAGCCAGGAGCTGAATGCGACGTGGCCAAGCTGCTCGAAGCCGACCTTGTAGACGGCCTCGCTCTCGCGCATGAAGGCGTCGTAGCCGCCGACATCGCCCGGCGCCAGACGCGCGATCTGGGCCCGCATCGCCTGCGGATCGGCGCTGCAGTCGAAGACCGTGCCGTCGTCGAAGCGGATGCGGTAGAACGGATCGAGCGCGCGCAGCTCGATGTCATCGGCCAGGCGCCGACCGGCCAGCTGCCACAGCTCCTCGAACAGGAACGGCGCCGTGACGATGGTCGGCCCCGCATCGAAGGTGAAGCCGTCCTGCCGGAACACGTTGGCACGGCCGCCCGGCTGCTCGAGCCGCTCGAGCACGGTGACCCGGAAGCCGCGCGCACCGAGCCGCACGGCCGCCGCCAGCCCGCCGAAGCCGCTGCCGATGACGACGGCATGGGGCGGACCGTGCCGACCCGCGGCCGGCGCTTGCGGGACGAAGCTCGCGTGCATGGCGCAGGCACTTTAGCACTGTCAGTCTTGCCTGTCAGTCAAACGTAATGTTTGATTGACACACGGGCAGCCGGCCCCCTCAGTCAGGCAGCTGGCCCGCTCAGTCAGGCAGCTGGCCCGCTCAGTCAGGCAGCCGGCCCGCTCAGTCAGGCAGCCGGCCCGCTCAGGCCGCCAGCACGCCGGTCCGGCGCGCAAAGTCGATGATCCGTGCCGCCACGGCGGCCGGCGCTTCCTCATGCACCAGGTGACCGCCGTCGGCGAGGATCTGCCGCTCGGCCCGGGGCAGGCGCTGCTGCACGATGGCTGCTTCCGCCGGCCGCACGGTCGCGTCGCGCGCGCCCGTGATCAGCAGCACGGGCAGGTCGAGGTGCCGCAGCTCGGCGGCGAGCGGCTCCAGGTTCCAGCGCGCCATCATGCCGAGCGCGCCGGCCACGTGGTCGGCGTCGCGCACCAGCCGCGCATACCCGTCGAAGCCCGCAGCGTCGAGCGTCGAGCCCGTGCCGTCGATCAGCCGCTGGACCGCCTGGCGATCGGCAGCGCGCCAGGCCACCAAGCGCGGCACCAGCGTGCTCGCTGCCAGCAGCCGTGCGATCGGCGAGAAGGCGATGCCGGGCAGACCACGGAACGGCAGCCAGGCGCCGTTCAGGCTGACCAGCGCCCGCAGCGGCAGCGTGCGATCGAGCACCGCGCGGGCGAGGATCGGCGCGCCCGCCGAGTGCCCGACTCCGATGGCCGGCACCAGCCCGAGCCGCTCCAGCAGCTGGCCCACGCGTTGCGCGATCGCGGGCAACGCCAGGCCCTGCGGCTCCGGGCGCTCGGTAAAGGCGTGGCCGGGCAGATCGGGCGCGACCACGGTGAAGTGCCGCGCCAGCGCAGGCGCGAGATCGCGCCAGGAGTGGGTCGAGGCGCCGGTGCCATGCAGCAGCAGCGCCACCGGGCCGGCGCCCAGGACCTGCACGTGCCAGCGCAGCCCGCCGGCGATCACGAACCGGCTCGCATCGCGATGGGGCCAGGCTTGGCCGTCGGTTTCCCAGTTCAGCATCGGGTCTGGCGCGCCCGCTCGAGCACGGGGTAAGCACGCCTGCGGAGCGATTGTCGCCTGCCGGTGCGAGCTCCGGATCGATTGACGATCGTGGTCAGGACGCGACGCGGCGCGCGGGCCAGCGAAACTCGAACACGCAGGCCGACGCGCCGCCGGCTTCGCAGGCGACTTCGACGACCTGCGTGGCCGGATGCACCAGTACCCGGAACAGCCGCTCCAGCGTGGCGGCGTAGTAGTCGCAGCAGGGCTGGCTGTCGGACACACCGCGGCACAGCGGATTGCCGGTGATCGACACCTGCGCGCGGCCGCTCCGCGTGGGAGCCTGCGCGATCGCGAAGCGGCCGCTGCCGCTGAAGGTCCAGGCGTGGCGGCGGATCGCTGCCAGCAGCAGCGCTGCCGCGGGCGGTGCCGGCAACCGCCGCAGCACGAACTGCACAGCGCGCGGAATGCGGTGCGCCAGCAGGTAGTCGGCCGTCAGTCGACCGGCCTCGCGCGCCACCTCGCGGGCCAGCGGGGCGCCGAGGTCGGAACGCAGTGCGCGATGCAGGCGGATGACCTCGACCTCGTCGATCATTGCCTGGGGCGGAACCCGCGTGTAGGCAGCCAGTCCGGCCCGTTCAAACAGCTCGTCGGCGCGACGCTCCCCGAGGCGCTGCCGCAGCGCCTGGCCAACACGCGTGACCGCGTTCGGACCGATCCGCGCGACGGTCGGGACCACCTCGGCTGCGACCATGGCGCCGGCGCTCAGACCGACGCCTCAGTCGTGGTCTCGTCGAGCTGCTCGGTGCCGCCGCCGCAGGCCATCGCGGCGAGCTGCTCGCCCTTGCGTCGCTTGTGCTCGATCTTGGGCCCGTGCATCGTGACCCACCCCGCGTCGACCTGCGCCAGCGCCTCGGCGTCGACACCATCAATGCGGCGCGAGTTGTCGAATGCGAAGTCGACCTTCTTCTTGCTCTGCGGCCCCCAGTAGCCAACGCGGCCCAGGTCATAGAACGTGCGCTGGAAGCCGCTCTTGGCGAAAGCCTTGAGGCACCCCATCAGGTAGCTGCGCCGCCGCTTGTCCTTGGTCCACGGATACTGCAGGAACGCCTTGTTCATGAAGAAACGGCGGTAGTTGTGCATCACGCGATCGAGCAGCTCGGCGCGGTCCATCGCGTCGGGCTTCATGATCGGCGTGACGAAGTTGTACTTCTCGAAGTCGAACACCTCGACCTTGTCGCCGAGTTCCTGGAACAGATCAGAGAACGGCCACGGCGTGTACATCGCCCAGTTGGCCATGTCCGGGTTCCAGTCGCGCGCCATCCGGTAGGTCTCTTCCAGCGTCTCGGCCGTCTCGTTCTCGAGGCCGACGATGAACTGCGCCTCGCTGACGATGCCGGCCTCGCGCAGCAGCTGGATCGCCTTCTTGTTCTGCGCGATCGTCGTTTCCTTGTTGAAGCGGTCGAGCTTCAGCTGCGCCGCCGCCTCGGTGCCGAGCGACACGTGCACGAGCCCCGCCTTGCGGAACATCGGCAGCAGCTTCTCGTCGCGCAGGATGTCGGTGACGCGCGTGTTGATGCCCCACTGCAC
>JALORV010000210.1 GCA_025458735.1 Burkholderiaceae bacterium
CGCAGGCCCGGTGCCCCGCGTGTACATTGCCTCCGGCGCCGCGCTGCCGGCTGAACCGCCCCCGGGCAAGGTGATCCACCTGCCGGCGACGCAGCTGGTCAACGACGACGGCAGCGTCAAGGCCGCGGCCGAGCTGTGGACGGCGATCTCGAAGGCCGGCGTGCCGCGCCATGCGCAGCTGGTGTTCGTGGCCGACGATGTCGGCGAGGCCGCGATGAACTTCTATGTGTTTCGGCTGATGGGCTATACGAACCTGCGCGTTCTGCTGCGCTGACCAGGCAACGTCGATGAAAATGCCAACCCAGGCACTTTCGATGGAGCTCCCGCCAGCCGAAGCAGCGCCGACGGGCGTGCGGAGAACGTTCGGCCTGCAACGCATCGCGATCATGCTGTTGATCGCTGTGCCGATTGCGCTGCTGATCAGCATCGAGTCAGAGACCCGCTTCCCGACGTGGCTCGTGCGCAGCCTCATCGTCGGCAGCGGCGCGCTGCTGGCCTTCGGGATCGCAGAGTCGTGGCCGCGGCGGCTGCCACGCTGGCTTGGGCGCTGGGTGTTCCAGCTGCTCGCCCTGGCGGTCGCGATTCCGCTTTCAGCCTACGTCGCCTACTGGATCACGGTCGGCGGGCCGCCCGCGTTCATGGCCAACCCGAAGCGCTTCGTCGGCTTCGGTCAGCTGTCGCTTGCTGGCATCTTCTTCGGAGCCTGGGTGGCGCTGGGAGCGATGATCCGTCAACGCGAAGCTCAGGCACACGCGCTGTCGCTGGCGTTCGAACGCGAGCGCCGCGAACTCGAGCGCCAGGCCGTCGAAGCGCGCACGCAGCTGCTGCGTTCGCAGATCCAGCCGCACTTCCTGTTCAACACGCTGGCGAACGTCCAGGCGCTGGTCGAGGCCGGCTCGCCACACGCACCGCAGGTGCTGGCGAGCCTGATCGCCTACCTGAAGGCTGCCGTGCCGCAGCTCGACGAGACCGTCAGCACGCTCGGGCGCGAGGTCGAACTGGCAACCGTCGATCCTTCGGTGCTGTCGCTCCGCTGTCCGCCGACCACGCTGCTGACGCTGGTGGAAAACGCCGTGCGGCACGGCATCGATCCGGCCGAGGACGGCGGCGACATCGACGTTGCGGTGAGGCGCGACGGCGGCGACGTGCTGATCCGCGTCGAGGACAGCGGCGTCGGGCCGGGCGTCTCGGACGCCGGCTCCGGCACCGGACTGAAGGCACTGCGCGAGCGGCTCGTGCTCGCCTTCGGCAGTGCTGCCGTGCTGCGCCTGTTCGAGCGCCAGCCGCACGGGTTCACGGCCGAGGTGCAGTTTCCGGCGCAGGCGGGGTGAGATGGGCGACGGACCCTCAGCCCTGATCGCCGACGACGAGCCGATGCTGCGCGAGGCGATGGCGCGGCTGCTGGCAGAACTCTGGCCGGACCTGCGCATCGTCGCGCAGGCGCGCAACGGACGCGAGGCGATCGCACTGTTCGAACAGCATCGACCCGAGGTCTGCTTCCTCGACGTGCAGATGCCGGGGCAGACCGGCATCGAGGCCGCGCGCGTGATCGGCACCCGGGCGCACCTCGTGTTCGTCACCGCGTTCGACCAGTACGCGGTGGAGGCCTTTGCGCGCGGCGCGCTCGATTACCTGGTCAAGCCGGTTGAACGCGAGCGCCTGCGGGAAACCGTCGAGCGGCTCAGGGAGCGGCTGCGCAATGTGCAGCCGCCGCCGGCCGCGACGGATGAGCTGATCCGCGAACTCGCCGCACGGCTCGCGCAGGCTCCACGCGAGGCGCGGCTTCGGTGGCTGCGCGCCGGCAGCGGCCAGGCGACACGGCTCATTCCGGTGGAGGAGATCGACTTCCTGCGCGCCGACGAGAAGTACACGCTGGTGGGCTGGCGCGGCGACGGCACGCGGCCCGGCGAAGCCCTGGTGCGCACGCCGCTGAAGGAACTTGCGGGCCAGCTCGACCCGGATCAGTTCGTGCAGGTGCACCGTTCGGTGATCGTCAACCTCGGGTCGGTGAGCCACGTCACGCGCGGCCTCAACGAAACCGCGACCATCCACCTGAAGGGCCGCCCCGAAACATTGCCCGTGAGCCGCGCCTTCGTGCACCTGTTCCGGCAGATGTAGCCGCGGCGCGCGGCGCGCACGAAGCCGACGGCGCCGGGCATGGCGGCAGCGCGCTGCTACGCTCGGCGCATGACGCCAACCTTCACCGAACTCGGGCTGTCCCCGGACCTCGCGCAGATCCTCGCCGGCCTCGGCTACGAAGAGCCGACGCCGATCCAGAGCCAGGCCATCGCCCCGCTGCTCGCCGGCCGTGATCTGCTCGGCCAGGCGGCCACCGGCACCGGCAAGACCGGCGCCTTCGCACTGCCGCTGCTGCAGCGGGTGCTGGGCACGAAGCCGAAGCCCGGCCAGCCAGCGGCGCTGGTGCTGGTGCCGACGCGCGAACTGGCGATCCAGGTGGCCGAAGCGCTGCACAGCTACGGTGCGCGGCTGGGCGCGAGCGTGTTGCCGATCTACGGCGGCGCGGAGTTCGGGCGGCAGGCGCAGGCGCTCAAGCGCGGCGTGCACGTGGTGGTGGCCACACCGGGTCGCGCGCTCGACCACATCCGCCGCAACACCCTGTCGCTGGCCGCCGTCGGCACCGTGGTGCTGGACGAAGCCGATGAGATGCTCGACATGGGTTTCGCCGAGGACATCGAACTGATCCTCGACAGCGCGCCCGCATCGGCCCAGCAGCCGCGCCAGACGGCGCTGTTTTCCGCCACGCTGCCGCCGCGCATCGCGGCCATCGCGAACAAGCACCTGCGTGACCCGGTGCGGGTGCTGATTGCACGCGAACCACTGGCCAGGGGCGCGGCGCCGCGCGTGCGGCAGACCGCCTACATCGTGCAGCGCGCGCACAAGGTCGCAGCCCTCGGGCGCGTGCTCGATCTCGAGTCGCCGACGCTGGCGCTGGTGTTCGCGCGCACGCGCACCGAGGTCGATGAACTGGCCGAGAAGCTGCGCGGGCGCGGCTACACCGTGGAGGCGCTGCATGGCGGCCTGTCGCAGGACCAGCGCGACCGCGTGATGAAGCGCGTGCGGACGGGAGCGGTCGATCTGCTGGTCGCCACCGACGTGGCCGCGCGCGGGCTCGACGTCGAGCAACTGACGCACGTGGTCAACTTCAACGTGCCGGCCTCGCCGGAAAGCTACGTGCACCGCATCGGCCGCACCGGGCGCGCCGGCCGCGAAGGCGTGGCGATCACGCTGGCGGAGCCGCGCGAGCACCGCCTGCTGCGCAACATCGAGCAGCTGACCAAGCAGAAGATCGGCGTCGCCCACGTGCCGACGCCGATGGACGTGCGCGCGCGGCGGCTCGACATGACGCGCGGCGAACTGCGCGCGGCGCTGGAGGAAGGTGATCTCGACGGCTACCGGGTGGTGAGCGACGCGCTGGCCAGCGAGTTCGATCCGCTCGACGTGGCCGCCGCGGCAGTCAAACTGGTGCATCGCCGGCTGCAGGCCGACGCGGCGCACGACGAGGAGCACATTCCGTCGATCGACCCGGGCGCGGCGCGCGAGCGGCCGGCGAAGTCACGGCCGTTCCAGGAAGCGTCGAGGCCCGGCACGCGCCCGCGGGAAGCCGCGCGCCGTCCGCGGGCAGGCGCCGCCACGATGGCACGGCTCTACGTCAGCGCCGGCAGCAGCGCGGGCCTGCGGCCGGCCGATCTGGTCGGCGCCATCACCAACGAAGCCGGCATCAGCGCGCGCGAGATCGGCGCTATCGAGATCGAGGAACGCTACTCGCTGGTCGAGGTCTCGGATTCGGTGGTCGACGATGTCATCCGCGCACTGCGCGGCAGCTCGCTGCGCGGACGCAAGGTCACCGTCCGCAAGGATCAGCCCAAGCGCTCGACGAAACAGGCCTAGGGTCGCTCGCCTGCCGCAATCGGCGCTGGCACCTGCCGCGCCGCGCGTCCAGCAACCGCGTCGGCGCTAACGGCGCCGCTGCAGTCCGGCGACGATCCTGTCGCAGCGCGCGCGATCGCGCGGCTCGGCGCGGCCCGGCAGCCCGCACCACTGCAGCAGCAGGGACTGCAGCGCGTCGGCGCCGCCCGCCCCGCCCTTCAGGCGGTCGCGCAGCTGCTTGACCTGCACCGCCAGTCGCTGCGCCTGCAGGTCCGGCGGTGTGTCCAGTCCGAGGCTCATTTCCAGTTCGAGCAGCGTGTCGCGGCGGGCGGCGGCGCTGCGCTCGATCAGTCCGGCGTGGTCGTAGCGGGCGTCGGCATCGGCCAGCGCGTCGAGCGCCGTATCGCGGCGCGCGGCGAGCCTGCGCTCCCACGCGGCCGGCAAAGACGGCAGCGCCGACCAGCGCTCGCGCACCGACTCCGCCACCTCCAGCTCGGCTTCCTGCGCGGCATGGTCGGTCGGCTTCGGCCGCGCGGCCCTGCCCCCGCCGCGCCTGCTCGAACTGCGCGCGCGTGGCCCGGAAACGCGCCTCCAGCGGAGCCGGCGCCGGGCCGTGTTCGGCCACCGCCTGCTGCCACCGTTCCTGCAGTTCATGGCGCGCAGCGCGGGCGGCTGTCTCGTCAGTGCCGGCGGCCGACTCGGCGGCATGCGCGAGCTGCTCGAGCTCTGCGACGATCGTCTCGTAAACGCGACGCTGCCCGGTGCGGCGCTGGTCTTCGGCCTTGCGCGTGCTCGTGCGGGCCTCGAACACCGCATTGCAGGCAAGGCGGAAGCGGTCCCACAGCGCGCGCTCGTCACGCTGCGGCAGGACGATCGCCTTCGCGTTCGTCTGCCAGCGCGCCTGCAGTTCCTTCACGCGCGACGGCGTGTCGCGCTCGGCGGCCTGCGACGCGAGCCCCTCGGCCTCCGCAATCAGCGCCACGCGCTGCGCCTTGGCCTCGGCACGCGCCGTGTTGAGCTCCGCGTGCAGGGGGGCCAGCGCGGCCTTCAGGCGTGCCTCGAGCTTCTTCCAGACACCCGGATCGACACTGCCCAGCGACTTGTCGCGCCAGGCAGCTTCGGTGTCGCGCAGCCAGCGTTCGAGCGCACGCCAGTCGCGCGGCTCAGTGAGCAGCGTCGGCGCATGGGCCGCCGCGGCGGCGATGAACTCCTCGCGCTGCTGGCGCGATTGCTTGTGCAGCGCCGCCTGCTCGGCGAAGTGCCGCGCCGCCGGGGCGTAGGCGCGCTCGCAGGCGCCGTCGAAGCGCTCCCACAGCGCCTTCGGCACGCCGGCATGCTGCTCGTCGAGCTTCTTCCACTCCGCGCGCAGCTGCTGCACCTCACGCGCCAGCTTCAACGGCGCCAGCGCCTGTGCCAGCAGGGCCTCGGCGCGCTCGGCAAGCTGCACGCGCGCGGTCTGCTGTCCGAAGTGCTCCCAGCGTTCGAGCTCGACGAGTTGCTGCACGACGCGACTGAGTCGCTGCACGCTCGGCTTCGGCAACTGGCCGGCCGACACCTTCAGAGCGCGTGCGCGGTCGGCAGCGGCGCGGGCCGGCTGCAACTGGCCCGCCGCCAGCGCCTGCTCGGCCTCGTGCAGGGCACTGTGCAGTTCGAGCCGGGCCGCAGTCTGCTCCTGCTGGCTGGCGCGGATCACCGCCAGCCGGCGCTGCTCGATCACCAGCAAGGCGGCCTCGAAACGTCGTGACAGCGCCGGTGTGCGCGCCACCCGGTCGAGCGCCTGCCAGCGCGCCGGCAGCTGTGCATCGTCGATCGGGGTGCCGGT
>JALORV010000211.1 GCA_025458735.1 Burkholderiaceae bacterium
GCGTTGGTGCTGCCGCCGACCGCCATGATCAGGCTGACGGCGTTCTCGATCGACTCGCGGGTGATGATGTCGCTCGGGCGCAGGTTGTTCCTGACGGCTTCGACCAGCACGCGGGCGGCTTCACGCGTGCTCGCCACCTTCTCTTCGTCCGGATTGGCCTGCGTGGAGGAGTAGAGCAGGCTCATGCCGAGTGCCTCGAACGACGAACTCATCGTGTTCGCGGTGTACATGCCGCCGCACGAGCCCGAGCCGGGAATGCAGCGCCGCTCGATCTCCTTGAAGTCCGTTTCGTTGAGGCGCCCGGCGGTGAACTCGCCGACGGCCTCGAACGCCGAGACAATTGTCAGGTCCTTGTCCTTGTAGCGGCCGGGCTTCACCGTGCCGCCGTAGACGTAGACGGCCGGCACGTTGCAGCGTGCGATGCCCATCATGCCGCCCGGCATGTTCTTGTCGCAGCCGCCGATGACGATCACGCCGTCCATCCACTGGCCGTTGACACAGGTCTCGACGCAGTCGGCGATCACCTCGCGCGACACCAGCGAGTACTTCATGCCCTCGGTGCCCATGCCGATGCCGTCCGAGATGGTCGGCGTACCGAACACCTGGGAATTCGCCTTGCATGCGGCGATCTCCTCGCAGGCCGCGTCGGCCAGCCGCTGCAGGCCGGAGTTGCACGGCGTGATGGTCGAGTGACCATTGGCCACGCCGATCATCGGCTTGTCGAAATCCTCGTCGCGGTAGCCCATCGCGTAGTACATCGCGCGATTGGCGGAGCGGGCGACGCCCTGGGTGACGTGCTTCGAGCGTTCGTTGTGCGGCATGACGGCGGGTCCTGCACGGAGGATCGGGGAAGGGAACAGGCAATAATAGGCCACGCTCCCGATTCGATCCGGGTCGGGCCGAGCTGATCCAGGGAGATGCCGCGTGCCTGCTGTCCACGACTTCGATCCGATCGCCTTTTCGCTGGGTCCGCTGTCGATCCGCTGGTATGGGTTGATGTACCTGCTCGGCTTCGCGCTGTTCCTTCTGTTCTACGGAATGATCGGCGTCATCGTCGGCGGGCGGCTGGGCCATGTGATCTTCTACGGGCCGCTGTCGTATTACCTGGCCAACCCGCTCGAGATCTTCGCGGTGTGGAAGGGCGGCATGGCGTCGCACGGCGGCATCCTCGGCGTCATCGTCGCGATGTGGTGGTTCGCGCGCAGCCGCGGCAAGTCGTTCCTGCGCGTTACGGATTTCGTGGTGCCGCTGGTGCCGCTCGGGCTGGGCGCGGGCCGCATCGGCAACTTCATCAACGGCGAACTGTGGGGCCGCGTCGCCGATCCTTCACTGCCGTGGGCCATGATCTTTCCGCAGGCTGGCGACCGGCTGCCGCGGCATCCGTCGCAGCTGTACCAGTTCGCGCTCGAGGGCGTCCTGCTGTTCGCGATCCTGTGGCTGTACTCGCGCAAGCCGCGGGCCGCCGGCACCGTCGGCAGCCTGTTCCTGATCGCCTACGGCGTGCTGCGCATCATCGGCGAATTCTTCCGCGAGCCGGAGGCGCTCTACGGCGCGATGCCGCTCGGGTTCTCGGCCGGGCAGTGGCTGTCGGTGCCGATGGTGCTGATCGGCGTCGTCTGCTTCGTCGTGCTGCGCCGGCGCGGTCCAGTGGCGGTGGCTGCAGCAAAACGCTAAGGTTACGTGCTGGCCGGACAACGCCGGCCGCGCGGACCGACCGCAGGTGCCACCCAAGAGCGCCGACCGACCAATCACCAAGGAGACTCCCGTGACGTTGCGTACGTTGTGCATGGCCCTGCTTGTCATCGGCGCTGCCGTGTCCCCGCCTGCCGGGGCGCAGGGCTGGCCCAACAAGCCGATCACCCTGATCGTGCCGTTTCCGCCGGGTGGAGGTACCGACGCCTTCGCGCGGCCGCTGTCGGTGCAGCTTTCCAAGCAGCTCGGCCGGCAGGTCATCATCGACAACCGCGGTGGCGCCGGCGGCACGGTCGGTGCATCGCTGGCGGCCAAGGCACCGCCCGATGGCTACACCTTCTTCGTCGGTGCCGTGCATCACGCGATCGCCCCCAGCTTCTACAAGCTCGACTACAACATCGAGACCGATCTGGTGCCGCTGACGATCATCGCCAATCCGCCGCAGATCATCGTGGTCAACCCGAACCGCGTGAAGGTCGACGACTTCAAGACCTTCATGACGATGCTGCGCGCCAACCCGGGCAAGCTCAACTATGCGTCGGCGGGCAACGGCACCTCGCACCATCTGGCCGGCGAACTGTTCAAGCAGCAGAGCAAGACCTTCATCGTGCACATTCCTTATCGCGGTGCCGGTCCGGCGCTGCAGGACCTGATCGCCGGCAACGTCGACATGATGTTCGACGGTCTGGGCTCGTCGGCGCAGCACATCCGCGCCGGCCGCATCAAGCCGCTGGCGATCGCCTCGGCCAAGCGCTCGCCGGCCTTTCCGAATGTGCCGACCTCGGCAGAAGTCGGCATGCCGGACTACGTGGTGTCGACCTGGTACGGGATCTGGGGCGTGAAAGGCACGCCGAAGGAGATCCTCGACCGCATGCATGCGGAAGTCGTCAAGGCCGTCGGCTCGCCCGAACTGAAGGACACCTGGGCCGGCAACGGCTCGGAAACCACGACGATGACGCAGGCCGAGTTCGCGCGCTTCCTGTCGGCCGAGATCAAGCGCTGGGCGGAAGTGACCAAGGCCTCCGGCGCCAAGCTCGACTAGGCACGACGGTGGCGACGGTCGGGGCAGGGCGGCGCGAGCGCAGCGTGAACGCAGGGATGGTGGCGGCGAGGACGTCTCGGTGAACGGCACGGTCCATCTGCAGCGTGCCGGCGAATCGGCCCTCGTGGTGCTCGACTCGCCGGGCCGCCTGAACGCCATCAGCGAGTCGATGTGGCAGTCGCTCGCGCGGATCTTCGAGGGCATTGCCGCGGCACCCGAGCCGCGTGCCGTCGTCGTACGCGGGGCCGGCCGCAACTTCGCTGCCGGCGCCGACATCGACGAGTTCGAGCGCGTGCGCGGTGATCCGGCCAGCGGCCGCCGCTATCACCTCGAGACCATCGCCAACGCGCTGGCGGCCATCAGCGGCTGCCCGGTGCCTGTCATCGCCGCCATCGAAGGGGTGTGCGTGGGCGGTGGGCTGGAGGTGGCGCTGGCCTGCGACCTGCGCATCGCCGCGGCCGGTGCGCGCATCGGCGCCCCGGTCGGCCGGCTCGGCTTTCCGTTCGCGCTGCCGGAACTGGTGCCGTTGCTGCGGCTGGTCGGTCCGGGCGTCGCTGCGGAACTGCTGCTCGAAGGCCGGCTGCTCGATGCCGACGAGGCGGCTGCGCGCGGACTGGTCACGCGCGCGGTACCCGCCGACCGTTTCGAGGCCGAAGTGCACGACTGCGTGACGCGGGTCGTCGCCGGCTCGCCGCGATCGGCGCGCGAGAACAAGGCCAACATCCGGCGCCTGACGGCGACCGGCGGCGCCTACACCGAGCATGAACTCGATGCGAGCTTTGCCTTTCTCGAGTCCGACGATTATCGCGAGGGCGTGGCTGCGTTCCGCGCCAAGCGCCCGGCGCGCTTCACCGGCCGCTGAGCCAGCTTCCCCTGCGGGCACGCAACATGGACAACCCGAACTTCAGTGCGTTGCTCGAGCGACGCTTTCCGACCGATCTCGATTCAGCCTGCATCGAGACCACCACCGGCCTCGTCTACAGCTGGCGCGACCTGCTGCATGGCAGCGCGCGCATCGCCCATTGGCTCGTTTCTCTGGGGCTGCGTCCCGATGCACGCGTGGCCGTGCAGGTGGAGAAGTCGCCCGAGTGCCTGATGCTGTATCTGGCCACGCTGCGGGCGGGCCTGGTGTATCTGCCGCTGAATACGGCCTACCAGAGTGCCGAGATCGAGTACTTCCTGGCCGATGCCGAGCCCGAGGTGTTCGTGTGCACCCCGGCGCGGCATGGCGAAATGGTCCCGCTGGCCCGCAAGGCCGGCTGCCGCCATCTGGTGACGCTCGGCGAGCGGCGCGACGGCACGCTGCTCGAAGCGGCGACCCCGTTTGACGATGCGTTCCATACGGTGCGGCGGGCAGCCGGGGACCTGGCGGCGATCCTGTACACCTCGGGCACCACCGGGCGCAGCAAGGGAGCGATGCTGACGCATGGCAATCTCGCGTCCAATGCCCTGACGCTCGACGAGGCCTGGGGCTTTGCAGCGGTCCGCGCGGCCGGCGGCCAGGACGTGCTGCTGCACGCCCTGCCGCTGTTTCACGTGCACGGCCTGTTCGTCGCCTCGCACGCAGCGCTGCTTGCCGGCGCGCGCATGCTGTTCATCGAGCGATTCGAGCCCCGGCTCGTGCTCGAGCGGCTGCCCCGTACGACCGTGTTCATGGGCGTCCCGACCTACTACACGCGACTGCTC
>JALORV010000212.1 GCA_025458735.1 Burkholderiaceae bacterium
TCGTCCCAGACCTTCGGATCCTCGAGCGCAACGTTGATTTCCTGCAGCCGCGCTTCCTTCACATCGACGTCAAAGATACCTCCGCAGCTCGGCCAGGCGTCCGCGCAGGTCCGCGATGGTTCCTTCGATCTGGTTGAGGCGTTCGGCTTCCATGATGTTCCCGACGAGGCAAAGGCGGGATTATAGGAAGCGCGCGAGCAGCGCCGCGGCAAAGCCGGCGGCCCGCCCAGTAAGATGCGCGCGCCGCCGCCGACGGCGGCCCGACCGCGCTGATGATCGTGCTCCGATGACCGTGCTCCGATGACCGTGCTCCAATGACCGTGCTCCGATGACCGCGCTCCGATGATCGCGCTCCGATGATCGCGTCGACCGCAGCAACCGTCACCTACCTGTTCTCCGACATCGAGGGCAGCACCCGGCTGTGGGAGAACGATCCAGCGCGGGCTGCGCGCAGCGTGGCCTGGCACGACGACCTCACCCGGGCAGCCGTGGGCCGGCACCGTGGCGTCGTCGTCAAGATGACCGGCGACGGCGTCCACGCCGCCTTCGACGATCCCCTGGAAGCCGTGGCAGCCGTGCTCGAGCTGCAGCTGGCGCTGGCCGAGGACGATCCGGAGCGGCTGCCGCTGAAGGTCCGCTGCGGTCTGCACCTCGGCGCCGACGAGCGACGCGACAACGATTTCTTCGGTCCGGCGGTCAATCGGGCGGCCCGCATCATGGCGGCGGCCCATGGCGGCCAGGTGCTGGTGTCCGGGGCCGTCGCGCAACGGCTTCGATCGCAGCTGCCGGCCGCGACGTCACTGCGGGACCTGGGCCTGGTGCGCCTGCGCGACCTCGGCAGCGCCGAGCACCTTTACCAGCTGGTGCATCCGGGTCTACGCAGCGAGTTTCCGCCGCTGCGATCGATGGCGAGCACTCCCAACAACCTGGCGCAGCAGCTCAACTCCTTCGTGGGGCGCGAACGCGAGATGGAGGAAGTCCGTCGCCTGCTGGCCAACAGCCGGTTGCTCAGCCTGCTGGGCATGGGCGGGCTCGGCAAGTCGCGGCTGTCGATGCAGGTGGCGGCCATCGTGCTCGAGGATTACCCGGACGGTGTCTGGTTCGTCGAACTGGCCGCGCTGGCTGACCCGTTGCTGGTGCCGCAGGCGACCGCCTCGGTGCTGGGGGTCAAGGAAGAGCCGGGCGGCAGCGTGACCGAGGCACTGGTGCGCTTCGTGGGCGAGCGCAAGCTGCTGATCGTGCTGGACAACTGCGAGCATCTGGTGGGCGCCTGCGCGGAACTCGCAAAGCGGCTGCTGCAGGCCGGCCCGCAGGTGCGCGTGCTGGCATCGAGCCGCGATGCCTTGCGCATTGCGGGGGAAACGGTGTTTCAGCTGGCGCCGCTGACGGCACCGCCAAGCGGCGCCGAAGTGCAGACCGAGCGGCTGCTTGCCAACGACGCGGTGCGGCTGTTTGTCGACCGCGCCACTGCGGCGCAGCCGGCGTTCCGGCTGCATCCGAGTTCGGCTGCGGCGGTGGCCGAGATCTGCCGCCGGCTGGACGGCATTCCGCTGGCGCTCGAACTGGCCGCGGCCCGCACGCGGTCGATGCCGGTCGAGACCATCGCTGCCCGGCTTGGCGACCGCTTCAAGCTGCTCACCTCCAGCGACCGCACGGTGTTGCCGCGCCAGCAGACGCTGCGTGCGCTGATCGACTGGTCGTACGACCTGCTCGATGCCAACGAGCGCACGTTGTTCGCGCGGCTTGCGGTGTTCGCGGGCGGCTGGAACCTCGAGGCCGCCGAGGAAGTCTGCCCGGGCGGCGCGATCGGGGCCGACGCGGTGTGCGACCTGCTCGCCGGCCTGGTCGAGAAGTCGCTGGTCGTGTTCGATGCGGACCAACGGTCCTACCGGATGCTCGACACCGTGCGGCAGTACGCCAGTGACCGCCTGGCCGAGCGTGACGATGGCGCAGACACGAGGACCCGACATCTCGCCTGGTGCCTGGCGCTGGCCGCCGCGGCAAGGGCGGGCCTGGCCGGGCCGGAACAAGGCCAGTGGCTGGAGCGGCTCGATCGCGAGCGCGAGAACCTGCTCGCGGCCCACCGCTGGTGCGACCGGGCCGACGATGGCGCCGAGCGGGGCCTGCAACTCGTGTTCCTGCTCAAGTTCTACTGGTACCAGCGCGGCCTGCTGACGCTCGGACTGCGCGTGACCGCGGAAGCGCTGGCGCGCACCCGCGCCGACCAGCGCACGCTGGCGCGCTGCCGTGGACTGGCCGACGTCGGCCAGTTCCATGTGTTCATGGGCCGCTACGCCGAGGCCCGCGGCTTCCTCGAAGAGAGCCTGGCGCTGGCGCGCGAACTCGGCGACGCCAACCGCATCGCCGCGGTGCTGCAGCCGCTCGGACAGGTCTGCCTCGGCGAAGGCGATCTCGAGGGCGCCGGGGGCTACTGGCGCGAGGCCGTCGAGAAAGCTCGTGCCGTCGGCAATCCGCGCCAGCTGGCCTCGGCCCTGAACGGGCATGCGCAACTGCTGCGGCAGCAGCACGATCTGGCCGGCGCCGAGACGCTGTGCACCGAGGCCGTTGAAATCCTCACCGGACTTGGCGACCAGGAGAGCACGGCGATCGGCTGGCTCAATCTTGCCGCGGTCGCGGTCGAGCGCGGCCGTCTGGTCGAGGCTCGCGGTCTGCTCGACAACGTGCTGCGCGTGGCCACGTCACTCGGATCGCAGCAGCTCGGACAGTGTGCGCTGGACTTCGCCGCCGGACTCGCCGCCGCCGGCGGCGCAGCGCAGAGTGCACTGCGCTTCTTCGGCGCCGCCGAGGCACAGTCGCTGCGTTCGGGGATGCGGCGCGACAGCGCCGACGCTTCGTTCCTGCTGCCGTGGATCGAACGCGCGCGTGCTGCGCTGGGCGCGGACGCAGCACGCCGCGCCGAAGACGAGGGCGCGCGCTGGTCGTATGACGATGCGCTGCGCAGCGCCAGCATTCCGGCGCCGGCGCAGGGTGGGGGCGTCACTCGAGATTGACGATGTGCGGGTCTTTCTGGACCAGTCGCTGATTCGCGTCCAGCAGCCGGATCGTGTACTTGAACCGCCCATTTTTCGAGTTGCGGTTGGTGCAGGTGAAGCGGCGGGGACCGCCACCGCAGTTGACGATCTGGTCCTGCGGCCGCAGGCTGCCGCCGGACTCCTCGCCTTCGACGACGATGCCCTGCGGGTCGAAGCGGTAGTTGGCGTCGCGCGGCAGATCCCACTGAATCACGACCGCGCCCCGGGCCCGTCTGACTTCGATCGGATCCGGCCGCGCCGTGATCGAGGTCCCGTCCAATGACACTTCGACAGGGATCGGCTGTGCGTGGGCTGCCGGTCCGGCGGCCAGTGCGGCAGCGGCCGCCAGGACCGCGAGGATGTGCTTCGTCATGGGCTCTCCCGCAGCGGCTTGGCTGCTACTCCATGTTGACGATGAAGGGATCGAGCACCAGCGGTTTGCCGCCCGAATCGGCCGTCAGCGTGTACTTGTAGCGCGCGTGAGAGACGTAGTCGAAGCTGCAGACGAGGACCTTCCGAAGGGTGCGGGCCCGGGCGCCGGGCTTCCGGAGGGTTGGGCAGCCAGCCTGCGGCCGACCCTGCCGGCAGCGCCCAGGCGATGACCACGCGGTTGCCGGCCGCGAGGTCCCGCTTCCAGATCCGGATCGGCTCCTGGTCGATGACGAGCTGGCCGCCGACGACGAGCACGTTGGGCTCGGTCGGCCTCGGCCGGGAGACCAGCCCCGGATCGAAGCCGTCGTCATTGGGCAGGCGCGGATTCCGCTCGAATCCAGCGCAACCGGCGAGTACCGCCGCGACGGCAAGCGCCCAGGCAATCCGCTTCATTGCATCCTCTCCGTCGTGCGCCGTCATCCGGCGTCGCAGGCCTCGATCTTCAGGGTCAGCTTCCGCTTGCCCTGGTATTCGTCGACGAGATGCGCCTGCCGCGGCAGCGGGTCGAGACGGCCGAAGAATATGGCATCGAACGGGCGACCGTCCAGTTCGAGCCGCAGTTTCAGGTGGCGGTCCTTGACGAGGCGCTGCTCGAGCACCATGAATTCGTTGGCATACACGGGCGCCGGAAAGCCCTGGCCCCAGACGTGCTCGTCGCAGGCTTCGATCAGCGAGGCAACGATCTCGCCGGGGGCGAGCGGGCCGTCGGTGGCCAGCGTGCGCTCGAACAGCGCGCGGTCGCAGCTGGCGCGCGTGGCGTCTTCGAAGGCGCGCACAAAGCCTTCGTAGTGCTCGATGCCGAGCGTCAGTCCGGCGGCCATGGCATGTCCGCCATAGCGACGCACGAGGTCCGGGGCGCGCTTGGTCACCAGGTCGAGCGTGTCACGCAGGTGCACGCCTTCGATCGAGCGGCCGGAGCCGCGCAGTTCCGACTCGCCGCTGCGGGCGAACGCGATGGTCGGGCGATGGAAGCGTTCCTTGACGCGCGAGGCCACCAGCCCGACGACGCCCGGATGCCAGTGCTCGTCGTACAGGCAGATGGTGCGGCTGCGCTCGACCGTGGCGGCATCGAGGGTGGCCAGCGCGTCCAGCTGCATGCCACCTTCGATCTCGCGCCGCTCGCGATTGAGCGCGTCGAGCTGCTCGGCAAGCTCGAGCGCGTGCTCGTAGCTGTCGGTCGCCAGGCATTCGATGCCGACCGTCATGTCCGTCAGCCGTCCGGCCGCGTTGATGCGGGGGCCGATGGCGAAGCCCAGATCGGCGGCGCGCGCCATACGGGCCTCGCGCCGCGCCACCTGGAAGAGCGCCGCAATGCCCGCGTGCAACCGGCCGCTGCGGATGCGCTGCAGGCCCTGGGCGACCAGCACGCGGTTGTTGCGATCGAGCCGCACGACGTCGGCCACCGTGCCCAGCGCCACCAGGTCGAGCAGGGCATCGAGCCGCGGCTGGGTCGCTGCATCGAAGCGGCCCCGCGCCCGCAGTTCGGCGCGCAGCGCCAGCAGCACGTAGAACATCACGCCGACGCCCGCCAGATGCTTGCTCGGGAAGCCACAGCCCGGCTGGTTCGGGTTGACGATGCAGGCCGCTGCCGGCAGCACGGCGCCCGGCAGGTGGTGGTCGGTCACCAGCACCTCGATGCCCAGCTCGGCGGCGCGCGCCACTCCCTCCACGCTGGCAATGCCGTTATCGACCGTGATCAGCAGGTCGGGCGTGCGCCCGGCGGCGAGGTCGACGATTTCGGGCGTCAGGCCGTAGCCGTACTCGAAGCGGTTGGGCACGAGGTAATCGATGCTCGCCTGCGTGCCGGCGGCAAGCAGGCGCAGTCCGCGCAGGCCCACCGCACAGGCGGTGGCACCGTCGCAGTCGTAGTCGGCCACGATCAGCAGCCGCGCCTCGGCCTCGATGGCATCGGCCAGCAGCGACGCCGCCGCGTCGATGTGCGACAGCGCCTGCGGAGGAGCTAGACCATCGAGCCCAAGCTCGAGTTCGCGCACGTCGCTGACGCCGCGTGCCGCCAGGGCGCGAGCGAGTGCGGAGGGCAGGCCGGCATCGGCCAGCCGCCGCGCCGCGGCTGGATCGAAGTCGCGCGCGATCAGTCGTGTCACGCTCCGGACCTCTCGGCCAGTGCCGCGGCCAGCGTCGCAGCCGGTGACTGCTGCGGCAGCCAGCGCCGCCAGTTGCGCCAGCCGGCGCCTGGTCGCGTGGTGAAGCTGCGGGTGCAACGCCGGCCGATCAGCACCAGTTCGATGGTCGCGTGCGCGGGCAGGGTCGACAGCCGCTGGTCGATGGCATGCATCGCGGCCAGCCAGCGCCGCGGCTCGAATGGAACCTGATCGTGGCGCGCATCATCCCACTCGAACAGGGTATCGCCGTTGGCCGCTGCGAGCGCCGGTGCCGTGCGCGCACCAGCAGCCGCGGCGGCGCCCTGCAGTGCCGGCCGTTCGCTGTGCACCGCGGACCAGCGCAAGCGCGGCAGCGGTTTCCAGGTGCCTCCGCCATGCAGCCACAGGGCGTTGATGGCCGGGAGGCCCTCCTGCTCGCGCGCGCGGTTGACCGGATCGTCGTGCCAGCGCATCTGCAGTTCGTTGTGCAGTCGGCTCCACTGCAGCGCATGCTCATCTTCCAGCGCGGCCGCCGTCAGCGGGCTGCCGTGCACCGCCGCGAGCGGAGCCGCGTCCCAGCACCGCAGTCCGGCGGACTGCAGGAACCAGCCGGCGCCGCTGCGCTGCAGCTTGCAGCCGGCATCGGCCAGAACTTCGCTGGCTGCAGCGATCAGAGCCGTTGCCTCTTCCTCGCTCGGCGGCGCATCGATCATCTCGATCAGCAGGCTGTCGCGGCCGACCGCGACATGGATCGGATCGGCGTGCCAGACCGAGGTCTCGCCGGTGGTTTGGCCGCCGACGGCGGACCAGGCATACGGCGCTGTCGGCGCATGGCCGTCGGCCGCGAAGATCTGCCGCGCCAGCCAGCGGTCTTCCGCGGTCCCGATCGCACCGGTCTCGAGCTGCGTTACGACCGGCTCGACACCCGCGAGCAGTCGCGCCAGCGCGGGAGCCTGCAGGGCGGTCGAGAGTTCGCCCGCGAGTGGAGCCGGCAGCAGCGCTCCGGCTGCTTTCACGGTCAGAATCGAAGCGCTTCGGCCTGCCATCGCCTTGAATCTTCCCTACGAACTCCGCATCGGGCTGCGCTACACGCGCGCCGGCCGCCGCGCACGGCGGCGCAACGGCTTCATCTCGTTCATCTCGGGCATTTCGATGCTCGGCATCGCGCTCGGCGTGATGGCGCTGATCGTGGTGCTGTCGGTGATGAACGGCTTTGTCTCGCAGGTGCGCGACCGCATGCTGTCGGTGGTCTCACACATCGAGGTGTTCTCGCTCGGCGATCCGCTCGACTTCGCGCAGGTCGACGAGGCGCTGCGACGCCACCCGGCGGTGCTGGGCTCCGCACCGTATGTCAATGCGCAGGCGTTGCTGACGCGCGGCGAAGCCGTGCGTGGCGTGGCGGTGCGCGGCGTGCAGCCCGATGCGGAGCCGGCCGTCTCCGAGATCGCCTCGCAGATCCGTGGCGCATCGCTCTCTGCGCTGAGGGACGGGGAGTTCGGCATCGTGCTCGGCGGCGAGCTGGCGCGCGCCCTCGGCGTCACGCTGGGCGAAAAGATCACGCTGATCGCGCCGCAGGGGCAGGTCACGCCCGCCGGCGTGGTGCCTCGGCTCAAGCAGTTCACCGTCGTCGGGACCTTCGATTCCGGACACTTCGAGTACGACAGTGCGCTGGCGCTGATTCACATCGGCGACGCCCAGCGGCTGTTCCGCGTGGCCGGGCCGACCGGGGTGCGGGTGAAGATCCGCGACATGCAGCGTGCGCCGGAGGTGGCGGCCGAGCTGGCGCGGACGATGCCGTCCGGCCTGCTGGCGCGCGACTGGACCCGCCAGAACCGCACCTGGTTCGCCGCGGTGCAGGTCGAAAAGCGCATGATGTTCATCATCCTGGCGCTGATCGTCGCGGTGGCCGCCTTCAACCTGGTGTCCACGCTGGTGATGACGGTGACCGAGAAGCAGGCCGACATCGCCATTTTGCGCACGCTGGGGGCGACGCCGCGCAGCGTGATGGCAGTGTTCATCGTGCAGGGCGCACTGATCGGCGTGCTCGGCACGCTGCTGGGCGTGGCCGGCGGACTCTTCCTCGCCAGCAACCTCGATGCGATCTTCCCGACCATCGAGCGCATCGCGGGCTTCCCGCTGATCCCGAAGGACATTTACTTCATCAGCTCGCTGCCCTCCGATCCGCGCGCCAGCGACATCGTGCCGATCGCGGTGATCTCGATCGTGCTGTCGCTGGTGGCGACGCTGTATCCGAGCTGGCGGGCCTCGCGCGTGCGGCCGGCCGAGGCGCTGCGTTATGACTGAGCGTGGTTCCGCCGGTCCAACGGCGACTGCGCCCGCAGCGGGTGACGGCACGGCGCCGGCGATCGCGGTGCTGGCGGCGCGCGACGTGCACAAGTCCTATCGCGAGGGCGCGCTGGCGGTCGACGTGCTGCGCGGCGCGCAGCTCGACGTCGCCGCCGCGGAGATCGTCGCCATCGTCGGCGCCTCGGGCTCCGGCAAGAGCACGCTGCTGCACGTGTTGGGCGGTCTCGATGCCGCCGACCGCGGGGCCGTGCTGGTGGAAGGCCGCGACCTGGCCGCGATGAGCGACGAGGAGCGCGGCCGGCTGCGCAACCAGCGCCTTGGCTTCGTCTACCAGTTCCACCACCTGCTGCCGGAGTTCACGGCGCTCGACAACGTCGCGATGCCGCTGGCGATCCGCCGCGTCGGCCTCGAGGCGGCCCGATCTCGGGCGCGCGAGGCGCTGGCGGCGGTCGGGCTCGAGAGCCGCCTGCAGCATCATCCGGCGGAACTGTCGGGCGGCGAGCGCCAGCGGACTGCCATCGCACGGGCGATCGTCACGCGGCCGGCCTGCGTGCTGGCCGACGAGCCGACCGGCAATCTCGACCGCGACACCGCGCGCGCCGTGTTCGGTGTCTTCGTCGAGCTGGCGCAGGTCAATCGCACTTCGGTGATCATCGTCACGCACGATCCCGAGCTGGCCGGGCGCTGCGACCGCGTGCTGCGGCTGGAGCATGGTCAGCTGCGATCCGCCTGACCCGCAGCGTTGCGGCGGCGCGCCTGCCAGGTACGGCGCAGATGAGCGCTCCAGAGTGTGCGTACCGTGACGTAGCCGAGCGCTGAGAGCAGGCAGGCGAGCAGCAGCACGCCGAAGGCGAGCTGCGGACCCAGGCCGACCGCCCACTCGCCGAGGGCCCGCGCCGAGCCCATCGGGTCGCTCCAGGCCCAGTCGGGCGGCTTGGCGGCCGGTCCGGAACCCGAGGCACCCAGCACGAACGAACCGATCTGGTACGCCACCAGATACAGCGGCACGATCGTCACCGGGTTCGTATAAAGGGTCGACACCAGCGCCACCGGCAGGTTGACGCGAAACAGCACGCAGGCCACACCGGCCCCCAGCATCTGCAGCGGGCCGGGAATCAGGCCGCAGAACAGGCCAACGGCCACCCCGCCGGCCGCCGAGCGCCGGTTCAGGTGCCACAGCGATGGGTGGAACAGCGTGTCACCGAACAGCGCCAGCACGCGCATTTCGCGCACCTTGTCGACGCTGGGCATCCACTTTCGGAAGAACTTGCGGGGCATGCTTGCAGTCTAGCCGTCGCTCCGGATCCGCCTGCGTTCGGTGGCTCTGCCGGCACGGCCGTCTTTACACTTGCCCGCATGTGGATCGACACGCACTGCCACCTCGACGCCGAGGAGTTCGACGGCGACCGCGATGCCGTGGTGAGCCGGGCGCGCGCCGCCGGGGTCGGGATGCTGGTGATCCCGAGCGCGCACGTCGATGACTTCGGCGCCGTGCGCGAACTGGCGCATCGCCACGGCATGGCCTACGCACTCGGGCTGCATCCGCTCTGGCTGGCTGGCGTCGACGACGGCAGCATCGAACGCCTGCGGGCCGCGGTGCGGGAGTCGCTCGACGATCCGCGCCTGGTCGCGGTCGGCGAGATCGGCATCGATCTGCTGGAACCCGTCGTCGACCTCGACCGGCAGCAGTGGATCTACGCTGAGCAGCTGAAGATCGCGCGCGACGCCGGGCTGCCGGTGATCGTGCACGTGCGGCGTTCGGCCGACGCGTTGCTCAAGTCGCTGCGGCGCGTCGACGTCGCTGGCGGCATCGTCCATGCGTTCAACGGCAGCGAGCAGCAGGCGGCGCAGTTCGTGGCGCGCGGTTTCAAGCTGGGGTTCGGCGGTGCACTGACCTACACCGGCTCGCATCGGATCCGTCGCCATGCCGCCACGCTGGGCGAGCAGGCCTGGGTGCTCGAGACCGA
>JALORV010000213.1 GCA_025458735.1 Burkholderiaceae bacterium
GTTGCCTGCCGCGGCAGCAGCGTCACGTCGCCCAGCACCCCGGCGACGATCGGGCCGAGGTCGGCGCCCGACACCCGCACGATGCCGATGCCGCCGCGGCCGGGCGCGGTGGCGATGGCAACGATCGGATCGCGGTCGGAGGTCATGGGGGTGTTCGACGGGGTCGCCGGTCCTCGGGCCGGTACCGGCCGGGCCACGCCGACGCCGGCCGGCATGGCCCGTATTCTGACCGGACGCCAGCGCGGCGGCCGCCGGCTCCTGCGGGCAATCCCGCCGTGCGGCGGCGGCGTCCGCTGCCTACACTGCCGCCATGAACGACGATCCGCTGCTGAAGTTCATCTCTCCGCTGGCCGGCGTCGTGCTGGCGGTCGTGCTGTCGGTGATGGTCTCGGCCACAATCGCCGGGCAGATCGGCGACGACTACGCCACCCGCGCCTGGATCTACACGATCGCCGTGCTGTGGGTGCTGGTGGGTGCGGTCGTGGTGTTCATGCTCACGCACCGCGGCGAGACCAAGGTGCTGTCGGTCGGGCGCGTGCTGCTGTGGACGGCCAGCATCTGGCTGTGGCCGGTGTTCGCGCTGCGGGCGCTGCAGCGGCGCGGGTCCGGCGCCACGCCGCCCGACTGAGAAGCAGCGTGGCGGCACCCGGCCGCCTGCTAGCCGGGCTTCTTCGCCTTCTCGATCTGCTTGGTCACGTAGTACTGCTGCGCGATCGACAGGACGTTGTTGGTCAGCCAGTAAAGCACCAGGCCGGCCGGGAAGAAGAAGAACATCACGCCGAAAATGAGCGGCATGAACATCATCACCTTCGCCTGCACCGGATCGGGCGGCGTCGGATTCAGCTTGTACTGGATCCACATGGTGGCCATCATCAGCACCGGCAGGATGAACCAAGGATCGGGCGTGGCGAGGTCCTTCACCCACAGGATCCACGGCGCATTGCGCATTTCCACGCTGGCCAGCAGTACCCAGTAAAGCGCGATGAACACCGGGATCTGCACCAGGATCGGCAGGCAGCCGCCGAGCGGGTTGATCTTCTCGTTCTTGTAAAGCTCCATCATCGCGGCGTTGAGCTTGGCCTTGTCATCGCCGTACTGCTCGCGCAGCTTCATCATGCGCGGCGTGACTTCCTTCATGCGCGCCATCGACTTGTAGCTGGCGGCCGACAGCGGGTAGAACGCCGCCTTGATGATCACCGTCAGCAGCACGATCGCCCAGCCCCAGTTGCCGACGATGCGGTGCAGGAACTCGAGCAGCCAGTAGATCGGCTTGGCGAGGAAGGTGAGCCAGCCGTAATCGACCACCAGATCGAGTCCGGGCGCGATCTTCTCGAGCGCGTTCTGGTCCTGTGGGCCGACGTACAAGGTCGACTTCACGGTCGTGGCCGCCTGCGGCGCCAGCGTAGGCAGCGGCTGCAGCATGCCGACCGAGTACAGGTTCTTGTCGACCATCCTGGCGTAGAACTCGCGCTGCGCGCCCGCCTCGGGCACGAAGGCCGAGACGAAGTAGTGCTGGATCATGCCGACCCAGCCGTCCTTGGCCGGCTTCGGCAGCTCGGGCTTGTTCTTCTCGATCGCGGAGAACTCGATCTTCTTGAACTTTTCCTGCTCGGTGTACACGGCCGGGCCGGTGTAGACGTAGTAGAGCGACGACTCGCCTTCCGGCTTGTTGCCGTCGCGCATGATCTGCTGGTAGAGCGACGGCGTCACGGGCGCCTCGCCGACGTTGGTCACTTCGTGCCTGACCGTCGTGTCGTAGCGGCCGCGGTGGAACGTGTAGGTCTTGGCGACCCGGACGCCGCCGGCCTCCGACACGAAGGTCACATCGAGCGCGTCGGCGCCTGGCGCCAGCGTGCGCGGGCCATCGACGACGGTAAACGGCGTGCGGTGATTCGGCAATGACGCGTCGGTCCCGACCACGCCGGTCTGTGCCACGTACACCCGCTGCGGGCTCACATCGAGCAGCACCATCGGGTCGTCGGTCTTCGCTGTCTTGCCGGTGACGAGACCGAGCAGTCCGCTCGCGGTCCAGTCGGGGGCGACCTTCTGCTGCAGCAGTTCGACCCGCGACAGCACGGCCCCTTCCGGGTCGATGGTCGCGCGGTAGACATCGGTCTCGATCACCACCGGCGGCTGCTTCGTTACCGCGGCCGGCACGGCCGGTGCGGTCGGGACCGCTGCCGGCACGGCCGCGGGTACCGGCGGCGTCGGGATCGCTGCGCTCGAAGCGGTGGGCGCCGGCGCGCTGGTCGTCGGAGTCACCGCCGTAGCGCCCGGGCCTGCCGGCGCGCTCGCCTGCGGGGCCGGCGCCGTGCCGAAGATCGATGGCTTGCCGGTGTGCACCAGCCAGCGGTCCCACAGCAGGAACAGCGACATGCCGAAGAAAACCCACAAGACGGTGCGCTGGAAGTCGGTACCCATGGAGGCTGTTGTCCCCGGTGGATGATGTTGGTCGATGACTGCGTTCGGTTGCTCGGGCGCGCAGCACGGTCGGCTCGTCGCCCGACCGACTGGCCCCGCGCGCGGGCTCAGGTCACGGAATCCTGTGCCTCACCGGTGGGGTGACAGCGGCAGCGCCAGGCGAAGGTCGCCGGCACCGGATCCACGCCACCGCGTCCGTAAGGGTGGCAGCGCGCAAGGCGGCGCACCGCCAGGTAGCTGCCGCGCGCGGAGCCATGCCGCGCCAGCGACTCGCGCGCGTAGTCGGAGCAGGTCGGCCAGTAGCGGCAGCTGTTGCCGACCCAGGGCGACAGCAGGTACTGATAGACGCGCACCAGTGCGTCGAGTCCACGCGCCAGCGCCTGATCGCAGCGGGTGGCGAACGTCGAGAACGCTTTCATCTCAGGCATCGGCACGTTGCCCGCCGACCGGCATGGTGCGCAGCCGGGTGCAGGCCTCCGCCAGCAACTGGTCGGCGTCGCGGCGCAGTTCACGGCGCCACTGTGTCAGCGGCGGGCGCTGCTCGCCCGGCAGGCCGGCCGCACGCCGCAGCCTGACACTGATGTCGATCCGCACGGAAGCGGCCGCCGCCAGTTGCTCGAGTTCGGTGACGCGATGGCGAAAGGCTTCGCGCACGATGCGCTTGACCAGCGCGCGATCGATCGCCCGTCGCGCCATGCGCTTGCTGATCGTGAGGCCGAGGCGGGCACCGCCCGCCGGCAACTCCGTCCAGGCCGCCGTCATTGCCAGCCACCGGCCGGAGCCACGCAGCGACTGCTCGCGACGGGCCGACAGCACCGCCGCGAACTCGCCCGGTCGGCGCAGCCGCCGCAACGGCCCGAAGGAACGATCGACATCGATCGCAGCGTCAGGCGCCGTTGCCGCGCAGTTGTCCGCATGCACGACACACGCCGTGCCGGCTGTCGTCAGACCGCCAGGCGCTTGCGGCCCTTGGCGCGGCGCGCGGCGATCACGGCGCGTCCACCGCGGGTCTTCATGCGCACGAGGAATCCGTGCGTGCGGGCGCGCTTGACTTTGGAGGGTTGATAAGTACGTTTGGTCGACATCGTTGTTTCCTGTTCGGCGGGCGCCGACGGTGCAACCCTGGCCGGCGACCTCGTCGCAGGCATTGGTAGTCACCGCCTCCGCCGAGGTTCCATCGCGGCTGCCGGCTCCTGGCAACCGCGGTCGCAGCACCGCACGACCGCTGCGCGACAGTTCGCACCGACGCGCAGCCGGCTCACTGCAAGCCGCGGATTTTCTGCAGCTTTTTCGAAGCGGCGAAAAGCCCGCAATTAGACGCGATGCCGCAAAGGACTGTCAAACCGGAGCCCCTCTAG
>JALORV010000214.1 GCA_025458735.1 Burkholderiaceae bacterium
GGTCCGCTGGCGCCACATGCGATCGGCTTCTTCGTACCAGCGCTCGACATCCGCCAGCCCATAGCCGGCGTGATACCAGGGCATCCAGCGCGCCAGCGATGGAGCCGACTCGGTAACGGCTGCCAGGAACTCTTCAGCCGGAGGCTGTGTCGGTCCTGCCAGCGGCCTGAGCTCGAGCGTCATGGGCGGGAGCCTACGCCAGCGCGCGCCACCTTTGCCACGCAGCGTGCACCACGCCGGCCGTCAGCACGACGCTGGCCATGCGGATCGCGTGGAACGCCGTGACGATCGGGACGCCGAGCTGCAGCGCGGCGGCGGTGAGCGCCATCTCGCCGATGCCGCCGGGCGTGGTGGCCACGACGGCGGTCGACCAGTGCAGGCCCGCGCCCTGCGCCAGCAGCAGGCCGAAGCCCAGGCCGGCCAGCAGATACAGCCCGGTGATCGCCGCGACCGCCGCCAGGAAGCGGGGCGCCGCGCGGAAGAACTCCGCCGTGAAGTGCGACCCGAGCGAAATGCCGATCAGCAGCTGGCCGCCGTTGACCACCGCCACCGGCAGCGACGAGAAGGTGTGTCCGCTGGCGGTGATCGCGGCGGCGACCACCAGCGGCCCGATCATCCAGCTGTTGGGCGAGCCGCTGCGCTCCATCACCACGGCCGCGCCCAGCGTCACGGCCACCAGCACCGCGAAGCCCACCGGATCGAAGTTGCGCGCCAGCGGCTGGTAGGCATCGAGTCCGTGCACGTCCAGCAGGCCAAGCGCCACCGGCACGATCAGCACCACCAGCATGATGCGCAGGCTGTGGGCGGCGGCGACCCGCTCGACGCGCCCGCCATGGCGCTGCGCCTGGGCCGCCATCTCGCTGGCACCGCCGATCGCGGCCGCGAAGAACGCGGTGGTGGCATCGGCCGCCGTCAGGCGCACCAGCAGCGCGGCGCCGACGAGGCCCAGCACGACCGCGAACACCACGGCCGCGGCAACCCACGGCGCGAGCCGCACGACTTCGCGCACCACCTCGGGCGAGAAGTACAGTCCGAGCGCCACACCGATCGCCCACTGTCCGAGCTGGCGCGCCGCGGGCGGCGGCGCCAGCCCGCCGCGCAGCATGCTGACCGCGGCGACCGCCACCAGCGGACCGATCAGCCACGGCAGCGGTGTGTGCAGTGCACGGCAGACCAGCGCGCCGGCCAGCGCCACTAGCAGGCCCGCGGCGACCTTTCGCCAGCCAGTCGCCGCTGCCGCGGGCTCGCGGCTGTCCGCCCCGGCAATCACGTCGTTGCGCGCGCCCGCCACTCCCGTGCGACCCGGATCAGCCACGGCACCAGCACCAGGCCGGCGGTGAGCGCCAGCAGGGTGGCGGAGATCGGCTGCGTGAAGAACACCGACGGATCACCCTGGCTGATGGCGAGGGCGCGACGGAACTGCGACTCGGCGAGCGGACCGAGGATCAGCCCGATGACGGCGGGCGCAACCGGGAAGCCCCAGCGCCGCATCAGGAACCCGAGCAGCCCGAACACCAGCAGGGTGACCAGATCGGTCACCGACTGGTGCAGGCTGTAGGCGCCGAGCGTGGCGAACACCAGGATGCCGGCATAAAGAAGCGGACGCGGGATCTTCAGCACCTGCACCCACAGCCCGATCAGCGGCAGGTTGAGCACCAGCAGCAGCACGTTGCCGACGTACAGGCTGGCGATCAGCCCCCACACCAGCGCACCCTGCGTCTGGAACAGCAGCGGTCCCGGCTGCACGCCGTAGTTCTGGAAGGCGGCGAGCAGGATGGCCGCGGTCGCCGAGGTCGGGATGCCGAGCGTCAGCAGCGGCACCAGCACGCCAGTCGACGATGCATTGTTGGCAGCCTCCGGTCCGGCCACACCCTCGATGGCGCCATGGCCGAACTGCTGCGGATGCCGGGTGAGCTTCTTCTCGAGCGCGTAGGACAGGAAGGTCGGGATCTCGGCGCCGCCGGCGGGGATCGTGCCGAACGGAAAGCCGATCGCGGTGGCCCGCAGCCACGCCGGCCAGGACCGGCGCCAGTCGTCGCGGCTCATCAGCAGCGAACCCGACACCGGCATCACCTCCTCGCGCAGCCGGCTCTGGTAGGCCGCCACGTACAGCGCCTCGCCGACCGCGAACAGGCCCACCGCCAGCACCACGACGTCGATGCCATCCATCAGCTCGGGCACGCCGAAGGCAAAGCGCATCTGGCCCGTCTGCTCGTCGATGCCGACCAGCCCGAGCAGCAGACCGATGAACAGCATCGTCAGCCCGCGCACCGTCGAGGCGCCCAGCACGGCCGCGACCGTGACGAAGGCGAACACCATCAGCGCGAAGTACTCGGCCGGCCCGAACCGCAGCGCCACCTCAACGATGACCGGCGCCAGCAGGGTCAGCAAAATGGTCGCGAGCGTGCCGGCCACGAAGGAGCCGATCGCGGCGGTGGCCAGCGCGGGACCGGCGCGCCCCGCCTTCGCCATCCGGTTGCCTTCGAGCGCGGTGGCGATCGAGGCCGACTCGCCGGGCGTGTT
Source organism: Burkholderiaceae bacterium (assembly GCA_025458735.1). Next base: position 2,524 of record JALORV010000214.1, read on the forward strand.
GAGCAGGATCGTGGTGGTCGAGCCGCCGTACATCGCGCCGTAGTAGATGCCGGCGAACATGATCAGCGCACCGGTGGGATCGAGCTTGACCGTCAGCGGCAGCAGCATCGCCACGGTCAGCGCCGGCCCGACGCCCGGCAGCACGCCGACCGCCGTGCCGAGCGTCACGCCGACGAAGCCCCACAGCAGGTTGACCGGCTGCAGCGCGACGCCGAACCCGCTGAGCAGGGCGCCGAAAGTCTCGCTCACAGGCCGGCACCGCCGAGGATGGGCCTGAGCCAGCCCGCCGGCAGACCGACGTTCAGGAACCTGACGAAGAACAGGAACACCGCGACCGTCATTGCCGCGCCGAGGGCGGCATCGCGCAGCGGCCGCTGGCTGCCGAAGCCGCGCGCCACCAGCGTGAACAGCGCCACCCCGGCAACGACGAAACCGGCGTGGCCGATCAGCAGCATCTGCGCCAGCAGCCCGGCGCCGACCCAGACGAAGGCGCGGCCGTTGAAGGCGTGCTCGCCGCGCTCGGCCGGGTCATCAGGCACTGCCGCGCGCCAGCCGCCCGTCAACAGTTCGGCCAAGAGCCACAGCCCCATGAAGACCAGCCCGCCGGCCACCACCCTGGGAATCACGTTCGGACCGACGCGCGCGTAGCCGCCGCCGTCGGGCAGCTGCAGCGCCACCCAGGTCGCCGCGCAGCCGAGCAGCAGCACGCCGACGGAGATCACCCACTCCGCGCGCCGCTGCCCGAGGCTCACGATCGCCTACTTGCGCAGGCCGAGCGACTCGAGGATCGCGGCAATGCGCCGGGTGTCCTCCTCGAGAAACGCCTTGAAGGCGTCGCCGGCCAGAAACTGCGGCTCCCAGCCGTACTTCTTGAGCGATTCCTTCCACGCGGCCGACTCGGTGCCGGCCTTGATGGCCGCGATCAACGCATCGCGCTGCGCCGGCGAGATCCCGGGCGCGCCGAATACCGCGCGCCAGTTGCCGAGCACGACATCGATGCCCTGTTCCT
>JALORV010000008.1 GCA_025458735.1 Burkholderiaceae bacterium
GCGCTGCGCAACGCCGGCCTGCAATTCCCGCTCGCCGCGCAGATGGGCGAGCAGGCGGTGCGCGGTGTCGGCGGCACGCGCAACTGCGACTGGTGGTTCACCGACCGTGCGGTGCTGATCGACACCGCCGGGCGCTTCACCACCCAGGACAGCGACGAGGCCAACGACCGCAGCACCTGGAACGGCTTCCTGGCAATGCTGCGCAAGTCGCGCCCGCGCCAGCCCCTGAACGGCGTGCTCGTGACCGCGTCCCTGTCCGACCTCATCGGCAAGGGTTCGGCCGAGCGCGCGCGCCATGCCCGGACGGTGCGCCAGCGCCTGCAGGAACTGCACGAGCAGCTCGGCATCCGGCTGCCGATCTACCTGCTGGTCACCAAGTGCGACCTCATGGCGGGCTTTGCCGACACCCACGCCACGCTCGACAAGGAACAGCGCGCGACCCCCTGGGGCTTCACCTTCCCGCTCGAAGTCCCCGCGGCGTGGCAGCAGGAATTCGGGCCGCAGTTCGACGCCCTGCTGCAGCGCCTGGACGCCGGGCTCGTCGATCGCCTGCAGTCCGAAGCCGATCCGCAGCGCCGCCAACGCATCTACGGTTTTATCCGCAGCGCCGCCAACGCATCTACGGTTTTCCGGGGCAGTTCGCGAGCCTGCGCGCGCCCTTGCAGGAATTCGTCGAGCAGGTCTTCTCGCCCTCGCCCTTCGAGGCCGACCCGCTGCTGCGCGGCGTCTATTTCGTCAGCGGCACCCAGGAGGGCACGCCGATCGACCGCGTGCTCGGTGCGGTGGCACGCCGCTACCAGCTGGAACAGGCCGTGCTGCCGCCGCAGCAGGGCAGCGGGCGCAGCTACTTCCTGCAGCGCCTGCTGACCGAGGTCGTCTTCGCCGAGCACGGCGTGGCCGGCACCCGCCGCGGCTGGGAACGCCGCCGCGGCGCGCTCGTCATCGGCGGCTACGCCCTGGTCGCCCTGCTGGCATCGGTAGTCATCGGCGCCTGGGTGCTGAGCTGGCGCGAAAACCGCGGCTACGTCGAAACCGTCGGCGCACGCGTCGACACCGTGCGCCAGCTCGTGCAGGAAACGCCCAACCGCCCCACCCCGGACTTGACGCCAATCCTCGGGGCGCTGGAAGCCACGCGCGAGCTTGCCGCCGCCGCGGACAGCGGCAAGGACGTGCCATGGTCGCTCGGCTTCGGTCTCTACCAGGGCGCAAAACTCGACGGCGCCGCCCGTGCCGCGTACGAGCGCATGCTCGTCGACGCGATGCTGCCGCGGCTGGCGCTGCGCGTCGAGGAACAGCTGCGTTCGCTCGACCAGCCGGAGTCGCATTACGAGGCCCTGAAGGCATACCTGATGATGTACGACCCCCAGCGCTTCGATGCCGGCGCGCTGAAGGCGCATATCGAAGCCGACTGGGACGTGCGCCTGGGCCGCGAGATGACCACCGAGCAACGCGAGCGCCTGTCGAGCCACCTCGACCGCCTGTTGGCTCAGGGGCCGGCGGTCTCGCCGCTGCCGCAGGACAAGGCACTCGTCGACGCCACGCGTGCGCGGCTGGCCGCCGTGCCGCTGCCGCAGCGCGTCTACAACCGACTGCGTCAGCAGGGGCTGGGGGCGCAATTCCCCGAATTCACGGTCGTGAACAAGGGCGGCGGCAACGCCGCGCTGGTGTTCACCCGTGCCAGCGGGCAGCCGCTGACGCGCGGCGTTCCGGGCCTGTTCAGCTATGACGGCTACCACAAGGGTTTCCAGTCGGTGGTCGGCGACGTGACGCGCCAGCTGGCCGAGGAGCAGACCTGGGTCCTGGGCATCGAGGCGACGGACAGCGTGGGCGCCAGCGCCATGTTGGCCTCGGGGCGCCTGGTCGACGACGTGCGCCGGATCTACCTGAACGAGTACCGCGACACCTGGAAGACGTTCATCGCGGACGTTCGCCTGCAGCCGGTGACGAGCATCGCGCAGTCGATCGAGAAGACGCGCTTCCTGGCCGCGCCGGACAACCCGCTGGTGCCGCTGCTGCGGGCCATGTCGCGCGAGACCACGCTGCTGGCCGGTCAAGGTGCGGTCGAGGCCGTGACGCAGCAGGCGCGTGGTGCCGCCGAGGCCGTGCAGAGCCGCGTGCTGGGCGCGCTCGGTGCCCGACGACCGACCACGGGCGCGCCGGCCAGCCGCATCGAGAGCATCGTCGACGACGAATTCGCGGGCCTGCGGCGCATGGTCACCGCGCCCGAAGGCGGGCGGGCACCGATCGAAGGCGTGGTCGCCAGGCTGGGCGAATTGCAGGTGCTGCTGACCGCCGTCGACTCGGCGCTCAAGGGCGGCGCCGCGCCGCCGCCTTCGCCGCTGCCCAACCAGCTCAAGGCCGAGGCGGCCAATACGGCGGAGCCGGTGCGATCGATCCTCGACAGCCTGGGCAGCGCCAGCTCGCGCGTGGGCCTGATGCAATTGCGTGAGACCCTGTCGCGCGAAGTGCGCACGCAGGTCGGCGAGTTCTGCACCCAGGCGACCGCCGGCCGCTACCCCTTCGACGCCACCTCGCCGCGCGACGTGACGCAGGCCGACTTCGCCGCCTTGTTCGGGCCCGGCGGCAAGTTCGACCAGATGCAGCAGCGTCTGGCGCCGTTCATCGACACCAGCACAAGACCCTGGAGCTTCCGCGCCGTCGAGGGCACGCCGCTGGGCACCGACGTCGGCACCCTGCCCCAGTTCCAGCGCGCGGCCGTGATCCGCGAGACCTTCTTCGCCGGCGGCAGCGCCGTACCGTCGACACGGCTCGAGTTCAAGGCGGTCGAGATGGACACCGAGTTGCGCGAGTTCACGCTGGACGTCGACGGCCAGCTCGTGCGCTACGCCCACGGGCCGCAGATTCCCGCCCTGGTGCAATGGCCCGGGCCGCGCGGCACGGGTGTCGTGCGCGTGATGGTGCAGCCGGCTGGCGGCACGGGCATGGTCAACGACGGTCCGTGGGCCTTGTTCAGGCTGTTCGAGCGCGTGAAGCTGCAGCCCGGGCCGAGCCCCGAGAAGTTCCGCGCCACCTTCGAGATCGACGGCCGCAAGGCCGTATTCGACGTCACCGCGAGCAGCGTGCGCAACCCGTTCCGCTTGCCCGAGTTGCGCTCGTTCGCCTGCCCGAACGGTCTCTGAACGCTGGAACCACCGTGGCTGCCCAAACCGATGCGCCCGGCTGGTTCGGCAAGCTGTCCATGCTGGGTGACTTCGCATCGCGGCGCTTGTCCAGCGACTGGATCCGGCCCTGCGACGAGTGGCTGTCGGCCTCCCTGCGGACGAGCCAGGAGCGGCTGGGCGAGCGCTGGCTCGCGACCTACCTGGCCACCCCCGTCTGGCGCTTCGCCTGGGCGCCGGGCATTGTCGACGGGCACTGGTGGTTCGGCATCCTGATGCCCAGCTGCGACAAGGTCGGCCGCTACTTCCCGCTCGTGGTGGCGCAGCAGCGGCAGCAGCCGCCGATCGACCGCTTCGCGCTCGACCACCTCGAATGGTGGTGGGGCCACCTCGCTCGTGCCGGCCTGGACACCCTGGCCGACGGGGCCAGCCTCGACGTTTTCGAACAAGCCCTGCTCGACGCTCCCCCCTGGCCCACGGCCACCGGGCCGGCCTGGAGTCGCCCGCTGTCAGCCAACGGTCGCGAGCGCCATGCCGTGGCCGACGGGGCCGGGCTGAACCATCTGGCACAGGATCTCGCCGCCGAAGGCTTGCGCCAGCGCCTGGCCGGCAAGAGCTTCTGGTGGCCCCTGCGCGGCGAGCCCGGCAGCGGAAGCTGCACGCTCGCGGCCGGCCTGCCTTCGGCGACGGCGTTTGCCGACTTGTTGACCGGGGACTGGTGAGTCAGGACAAGAGGGCCTGCCGCGGGCGCGTGTCGTCCGCGCCGGGCCGCGTCACCTCGCCCGGATCACCGACCCAGACGGCGATCGCGCTGTAGTTGTCCTGCCGCGGCTTGCCGCGCGCAGCGATCTGCCCGCGCATGTCGGCCAGCCAGTCCTGCGGCGACAGCGCCCGGGCCAGGCTGGCGACGATGGCGACGCCGTCGAACGTTTCCCACCAGCCGTCGCTGCACAGCAGGAAGGCGTCGCCTTCGCGCAGTTCGACCGCACGCACGACGGTATGCGGCTCGACCTCGCCTTCCATGCCGAGCGCGGCCACCAGCTGGTTCTTCTGCGGGTGCTGGTGCGACTGGTCCGGCGTGATCAGGCCCGCCTGCACCATGCGCTGCACCACGCTGTCGTCAGTGGTGACGAAGTCGTTCTGTCCGTGCCGTAGGCGGTACAGGCGCGAGTCTCCGACATGCGTCCACAACGCGTGTCCGGCGTCAGGGTCGATCCACAGCACGACGATCGTGCAATGCATGCGTGCATCGGCGAAATCGGAGTCCTGGTGGTGCTGCAGCTCGGAATGCGCCAGGCGAACGATCTGCGTCAGGTTGGCCGGCGAGAACGCCATCGCGTCGTCGCGCAGCATGGCTTCGATGCGGGCCACCGCACGCTGGGCGGCCTCGGCGCCGCGGCGGTGGCCTCCGGCGCCGTCGGCGAGCACGGCATAGAAGCCGTTGCGCGCCACGCCGTGCCGCAAGTCGTCTTCGTTGTGCTGCCGCGCCCCCTGCTCGGAGCAGCTGGCCATGCGGATGCGCATCATCACGGCTGCCGACCCTGCTTCAGGCGCTCGATCTGCTGCTCGTACGCCGCCAGGAAGGCCTTGCCGAACAAGGTGTGGAAGTCGTCCTGCGCCTCGTCACGGATGGACTGGTATTGCTGCAGATAAAGCTCCCACAAGCGGGCTTTGCGGTTCATCGGCAGCACGCTGTCGAGCAGCGACCCGCCCACCAGCTTGGATTCCAGGGCCTCGGGCGCGAACCGGTCGAGCATGCCCCCGATGGCCGCGCGCATGCCCGCCACCGTGCCGATCGAATGGCCGACCAGGTCGTGCATGGCGTCGTCCATGGCAGCCGGTCCGTCGAGGAAGCCGCGCGCCGGCGGCTGCAGCAACTGTTCGATCGCGGACTTCGCGTCGGGCGAAAACTTCAGCGGGTTGTTGCTGCGCGGCTGGATCACCGTGACCATGGCGCGCAATTCGTGCTTGGTGCTGGCCCGCACCGCCATCAGTTGCAGCGTGCCTTCGATGGCGCTGCGCATGATGCGCCCGAGTACCTCCATGCGTTGCGCCGCGCTGCCGGCGGGCACCGGCAGGTCGATGCCCGCACCGGCGCAAAACGCCTGCCAGGCCGCGTCGAGGTCCGGTTTGTCGCGGTGGGCAGCGGCATCGAACGCGGTCGGTGCCGGCGCACCGGCAGGCGGACCCGGTGCCGCCGGTGACGGGCCCGCAGCGGGCCGCGGCGGCGATGGGCGCATGGCGGGCGGCGCGGGGGGCGCAGGCAGTGGCCCGGCGCGGGGCGGCGTATAGGCCGCGTACACACCCGGCAAGTCATCGGCCTGCGCAGGTCCCGCCGACGCTGCAGACGGTGGCGGCGGGGCCGGCCCGCCGAACAGGGCCAGCGGATCGAGCGGAACCCCGCCTGCCAGCAGGTCCCCCGGTTTGGCTGAAGGCGGCGCCGCCATGTCGGCCATGAAGTCGGCCAGTGCATCGCGTGCACGGCCGCCGTCGAGGCCGAATGCCCGGTCGATGTCCGGCGCCGGCCCCGCCGGCACCAGATCGGCAAAGGGGTCGGTCGGCGCCGGCGCCGGCGCCGGCGGGGGTGGCGCCGCGAAGAGGTCGAAATCGTCCGGCAGACGTGGTGGCGACGCGGCCGCCGGCGCCACTGCGGCCGACCCCGGCGTCACGCCCGCCGGCGGCGGCAGCAGGTCGGCGAACGGATCGGACGCCGGGCCGCCAGGAGACGGTGCCGCGTTGCCCAACAGGGCGGCGAACGGGTTGGCGCTCGACAAGGCCGGTGCACGCGGCGCCTGCGCCGGCGTCGATGGCTGTGGTGTCAGCGTGTGCAGCGCACGGCCGCGCGTGATGCCCTGCGTCGTCTCGAGGTCACGGCAGTCGATCTTCAGCAGGTAGCCACCGATGCGGACCTCGTCGCCATGTTCCAGCATCGCGGTTTCGCCCCGATTGACCGTGCGGCCGGCCACGACGATCGGGTTGGCGGCGCCGACATTGCGGATCAGGTACGTCGTGCCGCGGCTGACCACCTCGGCCTGCAGCCGCGAGATGTGGCGTTCGGGGTCGGGCAGCGCCATCGTATTGTGATCGGCACGGCCGATCGTGCCGCCGCTGGCGTCGAAGCACGCCGTGATCGGCTGCGAAAGCGGCTGATCGTTCAGCGCTATGGCCAGCAGGGTGAGGGACATCGGGGATCGCAGAGGCACCGGTACCGGGGGGACGACACCTCGCGCGCCGTCCGGTTTGCGCGATGGTCGTCAGGTGCCTACGCAGCCACAACCAACCAAAGTCACGCCCGCTCAACCGCGCACGAGGCGCAGCCAGACCGCGACGCCACCGAAGCACAGTGCAAGCAGCAACCACGTCGCCGCCGCGCCGCGCCATTGCCGGGTGCGCATGTAACGCCAGGCGGCCAGCATGCCGAAGCCGGCGGCGAGGACGGGAAAGGTGTTGGCCGGGTCGCTCAAGGCCGCTCCCTAGGTCGACGCGGCATCCCGCGCTTCATGACATATTGCCGGGCGACGCGTGCTACCAGCAGGGCACAAAGTCACCCGTCCTCCACCCGGTTGATGCCGGCGGAACCTTGTGCGCACAATGGCTGGTCTGTTCCAGTTTCGAGCCCAGGTGGCGCCATCCATCGTCCCCTGCTCGGGGGACGGTGGATGGCGCCCAAAGGCCTGACAATGCACCCTGTGATGCCAAACGCTGGAAACCCCTTACGTCGCCCGCTTGCCTTCGCGGCGCTGGCAGCAAGCCTGATCGTCGCCGGCTGTGGGCAGATGCCCTTCGGGGCGAAGGAGCCGGGAGCGCCTGCACCCCCGCCGTCGCAACCCGAGGTTTTGCCCGTGCCCGCAGCGCCTGAATCCTTGCCCAGGACCGCGCCGACGGAATCCCCGCAGCCGACCCTGTCGCCGCCGATGATCCAGCGCGCCGTCGCGTCGGCCATCGAACACCTCGAGGCTGGCGAGGAAGAGGCGGCCGTGGCCGAACTCGGGCGTGTGCTGCAGTCGGATCCGGGGCATCGGCTGGCCCGGAACCTGATGCGTCAGATCAAGGAAGACCCGCAGGCTTTGCTCGGACGCGAGTCGTTCGCCTATCGGGTCCAGCCCGGCGAATCGCTGTCGCGCATCGCGCAGCGCTTCCTGAACGATGTGTACATGTTCTACGCGCTCGCGCGGTACAACGACATCAAGGTGCCGCGCCTGGTGGCCGGCGGCCAGATGATCCGTGTGCCGGGCAAGGCACCGCCGCTCGACGCGCCTGCCGCGCCCGCGCAGCCCACTCCGGCTCCCGCCCCGAAGTCACCTCCTGCCGCCGCAGCGCCCGTCGCACCGCCGGCTTCCGGGCCAGCGGCGGCGGCCGCGGCGCCGTCGCCCCCATCGTCACCGTCCGCTGCGACGCCACCGGCGCCGGCCCCCACCGCGGCTCCGCCTGACCCTTCCCGCGCAGAACGTGAACGCGACGCGGCGATCGCGAAGCACGCCCGGGAAGCCCGCAGCGCCTTCGCGAAACAGGACCTCGACGGTGCGATCCGGTCGTGGGACGCGGTGCTGGCGCTCGACCCGAAAAACGCCACCGCCACGCTCGAGCGGCAAAAGGCGCTCACCCTGAAGCAACGGCTGCAACGCGCGAAGGAGTGAAGGCGCGGCCCCGCCACGGCCTCGCCGGCACTTCGGCGCTTGCAACCCTCACTGCTTCGGCCGCGTCATCGGAGTTTGCTTGCGCTCGTCGGCTTGCCGCAGCGCGCGGAGTTGCCTCGTCGCCACCGGGTGGCCGGGGGCAAACCTGAGGCTGTTCTCGAGCGCCGAAATCGCCGCGGCGCGATCGGTCGCTGCCAGTCGATCGGCCTGCTGCACGTAGAGATCGGCCATCAGCGCGCGCGCGGCGGGGTCGGAGCGCCGCGCCGTGGCCACAGGCTGCAGCAGAGCGATCGCCGCATCGACCTCGCCTTGTCGCGACAGCATCGCCGCATGTTCGACGTCGCTGCGGACGGCGCCGGCCGCGGGCATCGGCGCCGGTGCAGGTGCTGGCGGGGCGCGATAGGCCAGCCCGCGCGATGCCGCGATCGATCGGCTGCGACGGATCCGCTCGGATTCGATCGCACGCAGCGCCGCGGCGGCCTCCGCGTGCCAGGGATCGAGCGCGAGCACCTCGAGATACAGCCGTGACGCGCCTTCCAGGTCGCCCTTGCGCTGCGCTAGACGGGCGCGCGGCAGACGTTCGGCCACGCCGTCCGCGGCCGCCGCAACGGCTTCGCGCCGGCGCATCGAGGCCTCCGCGTCCTGCGGCCTGAGGACGAGCACCACATCCCAGGCTGCCTGGGCGTCGGCCCACCGGCCCTGCGCGGCGGCCTGCACCGCCTTCTGACGGTGTTGCTGCTCGAATGCCGACAGGGCGTTCGCGTCAGCCTGCGCGGGCATCCGCACCGCAGGCTCCGGCGCCGTTGTTGCCGGCGGCGCTGGCGGCGTCGGCACGCTGGTGCACGCCGCCAGGAGCACCGCCATGGCGCAGGCGGCCTGGGCACTTCGGGTCGAACGCGAGGGCCCACGGGGCCTGCCCGTCGCGCACGGGGCACCTTCTTGCCGCCCACTCGGGTTCCGCGTCATGGCCTTGCCGCGGTGCGGCGGATCTGGACCCGCGCCTTGAACGCCTCCAGGTCATGGTCGCCGAAAATCATCGTGCGGCGAAGCAGCAGCGGATCGGCATAGAAAGCATTGCCGCCCGGGTTGACGGTGACACCGAGTTCGAAGCCGTTGCGCAGCATCGACTCGAGTACCAGGTCGTCGGCGTCGCCATAGGGGTAGGCGAAGTGCCGCACCTGAACACCGGCCGGTGCCAGCCACCGCTCCAGGGTCGCGCGCGACAGGCGCAGTTCACCGTCGATCGCCTGCCGGTGTTCAGCCTCGGTCTCCGCCGGTGTACGCTGGATCAGGTTGCGATGTGTCTTCGAGTGCGCCTGAATATCGACCAGTCCGGATCGGGCCAGTTCGCGTAACTGCGACAAGCTCATCGCATCGCCCGCGCCCACGAAGTCGGTGTAGACGAAGAGCGTGGCCGGGAACCCGTACTTGCGCAGCAGCGGCATGGCGTGGCGGTGAACCGACTCGTAACCGTCGTCCATGGTGATCACCACCGACCGCTGCGGCAGCGGCTCGCGCCCGGCAAGAAAACCCGTCAATTCTCCGAGTCGCAGCACACGATAGTGGTTGCGCGCCAGCCACTGCAGTTGAGCCTCGAACTGTGCCGGCGTCACCGTCATCTTGTTCGCGCTGAGCCCGAACCGGTGGTAGCAGAGGATGGGAATGGTCTGGATGCCGTCCGCCGTGATGCCGACGGGGTTTTCGACCACGAGCGGCACGATCACCGGTTGGCCTTCGACCGGCTTCCAGCGCTGCCCATTCGCGTCGGCAATGCGCCAGGCCAGGTCGGCGCTGCCGAGCAAACGCGCCGCGATACCTTCCAGCGTGTCGCCCCGACGCGGCAGGTAGACGAGCAGGCGATCGCTGCGGCCCGCCACGTCACCCGCGGCACCCGGCCAGCCGCCGATGGCCGGCGGTGATGGCGGCTGTGGCGATTCAGCCGGTGGTGCCGGCGTTGGCGCCGGCGGCGGCGCCGCGCAGCCGACCGCGCCAACGACCGCAGCAACCAGGCACGAGCGCTTCGACCAGGCCCGCACGGGCCAAGGCAAGGCAGACCATGCCGGCATGGGCATCACGCGAATTCAACCCGGCTCGGGCGTGGCCGGGCCTGCAACGGGCGGCGTCGGCGGCGAAGGCGATTCCGGGAAGCGTTGCTGCAATGCATGGGCCATGCCGTCGAAAGCGGCGAACAACTCGCCGAATTCGTCCTTGCGGTGTTCGGCAATGCGGTGGTCGAAGCGGCCCTTGGCGATCTCCGCCATGGCCTCGCTCACGGTGCGGATGGGCTTGGCGAACCAGTTGGCAACGAAGTACATCGCGATCGCGACCGCCAGCACCGTGACCACCGCGAGCACGATCATCAGCGTGATCGACAGCCGCGCGATCCGGGTCACCGGTGCCTCCGGGATGCCGAGCGCCACCCGGCCCACCTGGACATTCTGGAACAGCACCGGGACCTCGAAGCCGAGCACCGGCTCGCCGCCGGCCGCGTAGCGCGTGGCCGCCGCACCGTCGACGGTGCCCAGACCTTCGCTGCCGGGGGGTGGCTGGTAAGGCTGCCCGACGAGCGCACCCTGACTGGCCGCTTGCACAATGCCGCCGCGGTCGACGACGGTGATGCGCTCGAAATTGCGTGTCTTCATGATTTCGGCCACCGCCACGTCGACCGTTTCCCAGTCCTCGCCGAGCGCCGCCGCCGCGTTCTGCGCCGCGATGAAGCGCGCCAGCGACGCACCGTAGTCGGAGACCTGCGCCATCATCGCCGCGTACTGGCGCTGCGTGATGACGGCGGCCGTGATGCCCATGACCACGGCGACGATCAGGCTCATCATCAGCGCCCACTTCACGCGCAGCGGAATGATGCGCGGCTTGTCGCTCTCGCGCGCCGTTTCGTCGAGCTCGGCCAGCACCTTGACCAGGGCCTCGGAAAGTTCCTTGCCCGACTGGTAACGCTGCGCCGGCGGCTTGGCCAGGCAGCGGTCGACGATGCGGCGCAGCGAGGCCGGCACCTCGGGCCGCTTCTGCGTCACCGGTACCGGGTCCTCGGTGGCAATGCGGGTCGCCACCGCCACCATGCTGTCGCCGCGGAACGGGCGCTCGCCGGCCAGCATCTGGTACAGCACGACGCCGGCGGAGAACAGGTCGGAGCGGCCGTCGAGCTTTTCGCCGCGCGTCTGCTCGGGCGACATGTACTGCGGCGTGCCCATCACGGTGCCGACCTGGGTGCGCTGCTCGCCCGTGCCGTCGTCCATGTGCGCGATGCCGAAGTCGGTGACCTTGATGGTCTGCCCGTCGCGCAGCAGCATGATGTTGCCGGGCTTGATGTCGCGGTGCACGATGCCGCGCGC
>JALORV010000215.1 GCA_025458735.1 Burkholderiaceae bacterium
CTGTCGATGCGGCCGTTCTTGATCTTGACCCAGTGCGCCAGTGCGCCGCGCGGCGCCTCCACCGGTGCCACGCCCTTGGCCTCGGCGGCCCAGGTGGACGGCTCCCACTTGTCGACGTTGGCCGTCGCCAGGTCGCCGGCCTTGATGTTGGCCACCAGCTGCTCGTAGAAGTACTTCATCTTGTGCGCCGACCACTGGCACTCGAGCCCGCGTGCTGCCGTCCGTCCGAGCGTCGAGAACAGCGCCGTCACCGGCACGTCCAGCGCCTTGAGCACGCCGTTGACCTGCTCCTGTATTTCCTTGTGGCCGCGCGCGTAGCCAACGATGTAGCGAGCCAGCGGGCCGACCTCGACCGGGTGACCCTTCCAGCGCGGCGACTTCACCCACGAGTACTTGGCGGACTCGTCAAGCTCCTGGATGTTGGTGCGGGTGCCCTTGGTGCCCTTGCCGAGCACGAAGGCCGGGTCGGTGACGCCGTCGAAGGGATGCAGGCCCTTGGCCTCGTCGGCGTACTTGTACCAGCTGTGGGTGACCCACTCCTGCACCTGCGCCGGATCCTTCAGATCGACTTCCTGCACCTTCTTCAGGTCGCCGCCGATGATGACGCCGGCCGGCAGCAGCAGGCTCTTGTCGCTGTAGTCATTGGCGATGTCCGGGAAGTCACCGTACGACATCACGTTCTGGCCCGACAGGCCGCCACCGATCTTGGCCCAGTCCTTGTAGAAGCTGGCGATGGCGAGCAGGTCGGGGATGTAGACCTGGTCGACGAATTCGATGGTGCGATCGCAGATGTCCTTGACCATGTTCAGGTTGGTCATGTTGATCGCGCCGATCGAGCCGGTGCCGTCGACGTTTATCGGCGACGGCACGCCGCCCACCAGCCAGTTCGGATGCGGGTTCTTGCCGCCGAAGATCGTCTGGATCTTGACGATCTCCTTCTGGAAGTCGAGTGCCTCGAGGTAGTGCGCCGTGGCCATCAGGTTGGCCTCGGGCGGCAGCTTGTAGGCGGGGTTGCCCCAGTAGGCGTTGGCGAAGATGCCGAGCTGGCCGCTCTCGACGAACTTCTTCAGGCGGCTCTGCACCTCGCGGAAGTAGCCCGGCGACGAGTTCGGCCACGGCGAGATGCTCTGCTGCAGCTCGGAGGTCTTCTTCGGGTCGGCTTTCAGCGCCGAGACGATGTCGACCCAGTCGAGCGCATGCAGGTGGTAGAAATGCACCAGGTGGTCCTGCGCGTACAGCGTCGCGTGCATCAGGTTGCGGATGATGTTCGCGTTCTTGGGGATCTTGATCCCCAGTGCGTCCTCCACCGAGCGCACGCTGGCCAGGGCGTGCACCCCGGTGCATACGCCGCAGATGCGCTCGACGAAGGCCCACGCGTCGCGCGGGTCACGTCCCTTGAGGATCACCTCGAGGCCGCGCCACATGGTGCCGGTCGACACGGCATTGCGGATCACGTTGTCCTTGTCGACGTTGACCTCGATCCGGAGGTGGCCCTCGATCCGCGTGATCGGATCGACGACGATGCGGCGGCCGCTGTTGTCGAGCGTGAAGCCTTGAGTCTGGATGGTCGCCATGGTTACTTCTCCACCGTCTCGTTGACCTGGTCATTGCGGTTGTGGCTGCGGGCCTGCTTGATGGCGCTCACCGCGGCGTGGGCCGCGAGGGCCGCGCCGGCCACCGCGAGCGCGCCGACGCCGAACGTGGTCGCCGTGCCCTCGATGCCAAGACCCGCGACGCCCGGCGGGCGGATCGTGGTCAGGTGGTCGTAGAACGAGCCCTTGTCCCAGAAGTCGTCCTCGGAGCAGCCGATGCAGCCGTGGCCCGACTGGATCGGGAAGCTCAGGCCTTCGTTCCAGCGGATCGCCGAGCAGGCGTTGTAGGTGACAGGACCCTTGCAGCCGACCTTGTACAGGCAGTAGCCCATGCGGGCGCCGGCGTCGTCGAACTTCTCGACGAACTGGCCGGCGTCGAAGTGCGGGCGCCGGTAGCACTTGTCGTGGATGCGCTGGCTGTAGAACATCTTGGGCCGGCCCTGCGCGTCCATCTCGGGCAGGCGGTCGAAGGTGAGCACATAGGTGACGACGCCGGTCATCACTTCCGCGATCGGCGGACAGCCGGGCACCTTGATGATCGGCTTGTCGAAGATCACCTTGTGCACCGGAGTGGCCTGCGTCGGGTTCGGCTTGGCCGCCTGCACGCAGCCCCACGAGGCGCATGAGCCCCACGAGATGATGGCCTTGGCATCCTTGGCGACGTGCTTCAGTTTCTCGACGAAGGGGCGGCCGCCGGGGATGCAGTGAATGCCGTCCTCGGCCAGCGGCGGATTGCCTTCCACCGCGAGGATGTAGTTGCCCTTGTACTTCTTGATCGTCTCTTCGAGCGCTTCCTCGGCCTGGTGGCCGGCCGCCGCCATCAGCGTGTCGTCGTAGTCGAGCGAGATCATCGACAGCACGACATCCTTGGCGAGCGGGTGCGCGGAGCGGATGAACGACTCGGTGCAGCAGGTGCACTCCAGCCCGTGCAGCCAGATCACCGGCGTGCGCGGCTTGGTCTGCAGCGCGGTGGCGATCTGCTGCGCGCCGGCCTCGCCGAGGCCCAGCGATGCCGCGGTCAGGCTGCAGAACTTGAGGAAGCTCCGCCGCGTGATCCCTTGCCGCCGCATCACTTCGTATGACGTTTCGAGCATGGTGCGTCTCCCGTGAGTCGAGTTCGGGTCGCCCGCTGCCTCTGGCCATGCTGCCGACAGCGACGATGAATGCCCGCATGCTCATCCTTTGCGCGACGTTGCCGTTGACGCACGTCAACCGCGTCCCTCGGAGGTAATTGAGTCGTTCCGCCCGGTGGTCGAGGCGTCCGCGCTGTAACGGGTATCGTTACAGGTCTCGGTGGCCGCAATCGCCCGGTGCCGGCCTGGTGTGCGGCAGATTGCGCGGCGCTTGCGCTACTGCAAGCACTGGCCGCGGCCGCCCGGTCTAATGGCGCAATCTTTCTGCCACCATGGTCGGCCCCGCGCCGGACTTTCGCGAGAAACCGATGAACGACCCACGCTACGATGCCCTGCGCAGTTCACGCCTGGCGGCGGAACTCGACGATGCCCAGTGCCGCACGCTGTCGGCACTGACCGAGCTGCGCGACCTGGCCGACGGCGAGGTGCTGGTGCGCGAAGGCTCTGCCGATGACCACCTGTTCGTCGTCATCAGCGGTGCCCTCGGGGTGGTCAGGCACCCCCAGGGCGAGCCACCGGTGACGCTGCATACGCTGGTTGCCGGCGATTTCGCCGGCGAGCTTTCGTTCATCGATGACACCGAGCGTTACGCCTCGCTGCAGGCCGCGGGCGCGACGCGCGTGATTTCGCTGCGGCGGCCGCAGCTCGAGTCGTTGCTGAACTCCGATCCGGCGATCGTCTACCGCGTCATGCGGGCGATCGTGCGCACCGCCCATGCGATCCAGCGGCGGCTCTCGATCCAGTCGGTCGAACTCGCCAATTACATCTACAAGCAGCACGGGGGCAGGCCCGTGTGGCCCGTAGACTGCGGGCCGATGAGCGACGCCCTTGAGAAGTCTCCCGCTGCCGCAGGGGGCATGACGGTTGTATTCGGTGCCAGTGGCTACGTCGGCACCAACCTGGTCCCGCGGCTGGTCGCAGAAGGCCGCCAGGTGCGGGCGGTGGCGCGTCAGCGCCGGGTGCTGGCGGCCCGCAACTGGACCGGAGTCGAACTGGCCGAGGCCAACGCGCTCGAGCCGGCCAGCCTGCCGCCGGCGCTGGCCGGCTGCAGGACCGCGTACTACCTGGTCCACTCGATGGCGGCCGGCCGCGACTTCGGGCGGCTCGATCGCGAGGCGGCGCGCAACTTCGCGCAGGCGGCCGCATTGGCCGGCGTCGAGCGCATCGTCTATCTCGGCGGGCTGGTGCCTCCCGAAGCGGACTCCGAGCACCTGGTGTCGCGCGCCGAAAGCGGCGACATGCTTCGATCGACCCGGGTGCCGGTGACGGAGATCCGCGCC
>JALORV010000216.1 GCA_025458735.1 Burkholderiaceae bacterium
CTTCTTGGCCGTCGCCTTCTTCGCGGTGGCCTTCTTGGCGGTCTTCTTTGCGGCCTTCTTCGCTGCAGCCTTGGTCTCCGCACTGCTACCACGCGCGATGTCCATCGCGTGCGCGCGCGAATACTGCTGGATGTCCTTGAACTTGCCGCTGGCGTCGCGCACGGCGTAGAGCTTCTTGCCGCCGGTGCTGTACATCACGGTGCGGCGGGACTTCTTCTTCGCAGCTTTCTTGGCTGTGGCCATCAATGCTCCTCGGTAACGCGCGGACCCGATCCCCGCTTTCGCCAGCCCGCGCTCGCTGACGAGAGCCCCGTGCCTGACGGCACGGAACCGATGGGCGCCGGCAGCCTCATGCCAGCCAGCGCTTGCGACGCTTGTAGAACTTGGCGTCGCGGAAGCTCTTGCGGCCCGACTTCGACAGGCCGAGGTAAAACTCCTTCACGTCCTCGTTCTCGCGCAGCGACTGCGCGGCACCGTCCATGACCACCCGGCCGTTTTCCAGGATGTAGCCGAAGTCGGCGAAGCGCAGCGCAATGTTCGTGTTCTGCTCGGCAAGCAGGAACGACACGCGTTCCTTGCGGTTGAGATCCTGCACGATCGCGAAGATTTCTTCCACCACCTGCGGGGCCAGGCCCATCGAAGGTTCGTCGAGCAGGATCATCGACGGCCGTGCCATCAGCGCACGTCCGATCGCGGTCATCTGCTGCTCGCCACCGGAGGTGTAGCCCGACTGGCTGCCGCGGCGCTGCTTGAGCCGGGGAAAGTAGGCATAGACCTTGTCGAGATCGGCGGCGATGTCCGCCCGCGTGTTGCCCCGCCCCGAGGCGCCGCGCGAGTAAGCCCCCGACAGCAGGTTTTCCTCGACGGTCAGGTGGGCGAAGCAGCGCCGCCCTTCCATGACCTGCACGACGCCGCGCTTGACCAGGTCGTAGGCGGTCAGCCGCTCGATCTTCTCGCCGCGATACTCGATCGAACCCTTGGTCACTTCGCCGCGCTCGCCGTGCAGCAGGTTCGAGACGGCGCGCAGCGTCGTGGTCTTGCCGGCGCCGTTGGCGCCGAGCAGCGCGACGATGCCGCCGTCGGGCACGGTCAGCGAGACCCCCTTGAGCACGAGGATCACGTGGTTGTAGATGACCTCGATGCCGTTGACGTTGAGCAGCGGTGCCGTCACCTGTTGGCCTTTCTGTTCGCTGTGCGCAGCGCTCGGCAACTGTCCAAACGCTGCGCACAGCCGGCCGCCCGCGGCGGCCGGCGGTTTCGTGTTGCCCTTACTTCTTCGCCGCTGCCGGAGCCGCCTTGACCGCCGCCGGAGCCGCCGCAGGCGCGCCGGCCTTGGCGTCCGCCGCGATCTCGTCGGCGCAGCTGCGCATCGTCAGCTTCTTCTCGCTGACGTAGCGCTGGGCCGCGTTCTTGATCATCGGCTTGATGATCTGGTTGTCGGCCTCGTACCAGTCGGAAACGAACACCCACTTGGCGCCGTCCCACTGCTGGATGCGCGCCTTGCGGGCGCCGGCGTGGTCACGGCAGTTGGTGGCAAGCGGCTGCATGACGCCAGCCAGGCCGAGCGCCTCGAGCCGCTTGGCGTCGAGGTTCAGGTTCTCCAGGCCGTAGCGGACCTGCTCCCCCGTCAGCGGCTTGCTGCCGTAGCGCAACTGCGCCTGGCGGATGCCTTCCACCTGCAGCATCGCGCTGATCAGCCCGCGCGTGTACAGCACGGACCCGACCTCGTCCTTCGGACCGGTGCCCTGGCCCTTGTCGTGCACCTGCTTCAGGATCTCTTCATGCACCTTGGCACGCCCGGCGCCATGCTGCAGGGCCAGGCCCTGGTAGCCCTTGGCGTCGGCACCAACCGGAGTGACATCCGGCTCGGCGGCAGCCCACCAGACCCCGTACATCTTGTCGCGCGGATAGCCGGTGGCGACCGCCTCGCGCAGCGCGGTCGAGTTCATCACGCCCCAGCCCCACAGGAACACATAGTCCGGGCGGTTCTGGCGGATCTGCAGCCAGGCGGCCTTCTGCTCGACTCCCGGATGCGTCACCGGAATCGTGGTCAGCTCGAAGCCGTGCAGCTTGGCGCGCTCCTGCAGCAGCGCGATCGGCTCGCGACCGAACGGCGAGTCGTGATAGACGAGCGCGATCTTCTTGCCCTTGAGCTTGTCGACGCCGCCGTTGAGCTTGCCGACATGCTGCACCAGGATGTCGGCCGCATCCCAGTAGGTACCCATCAGCGGGAAGTTCCAGGGAAAGGCCTCGCCCTCGACCGACTCCGAGCGGCCGTAGCCCGGCGTGATGATCGGAATCTTGTCGGTCGGCGCCTTGTCGGTCAGGGCGAAGGTGATGCCGGTCGACAGCGGCTGCACGCCCGACACGAACGGGCGGGTCTTCAGCCGCTCGTAGCACTCGACGCCGCGGTCGGTGGCATAGCCGGTCTCGCACTCTTCCCAGGCGAGCCGCACGCCGTTGATGCCGCCCTGCGCGTTGACCAGCTTGAGGTAGTCGACGAAGCCGTTGGCCCAGGGCACGCCGTTCGGCGCATACGCGCCCGTGCGGTAGACGAGCACCGGCACGAACTGCTCGCCCTTGCCGGCCGCAGCGGGTGCTGCGGCCTTCTGCTGCGCGTCGGCCACCGCGGGCAGCCCGAGCGCGAACGAGGCGGCCACGCCGGCCACCATGGCCGCTGCCACCGGCGCCTTCAGAAATGTCTTCATCGTTGTCTCCATGTGTTGCTGCAAATCGGGTCCAGCGTACTTGTACAGGACCGTTGCTCCGTGGACCTCAGTGCGGGAACGGCCATAGTCTCAGCTTCTCCTTGCCGATCGCCCACAGCCGCGCCAGTCCGTGCGGCTCGACGATCAGAAAGAACACAATCAGGGCGCCGAAGATCATGAACTCCAGATGAGATGCCAGCGCCGTCGACATCTCGATCCCGAGTGCGCCGGGCACCTGGTTCAGCAGGATCGGCAGCACCACGATGAAGGCCGCGCCGAAGTAGGAGCCCAGCAGCGAGCCCATGCCGCCGATGATGATCATGAACAGCAGGTTCAGCGACAGGTTGATATTGAACGCCAGCGGCTCCCAGGCGCCGAGTCGGATAAACCCCCAGAGCGCGCCCGCCACTCCGGCATAGAACGAACTCACCGCGAACGCCGACAGTTTCGCGTACAGCGGCCGGATGCCGATCACCTCGGCAGCGACGTCCATGTCGCGGATCGCCATCCAGCTGCGCCCAATGTGGCCGCGCACGAGGTTCTTCGCCGCCAGCGTCATGACCGCTGCCACCGACAGCACGAACAGGTATTTCTCGACCGGCGTGTCCATGGTCCAGCCGAACATCTCGATCGCCGGCGTCGACACCGACCCGGACGAGGAATAGTTGGTGAACCACTTGACCCGGGCGAACATCCAGTCGACAAAGAACTGAGCCGCCAGCGTCGCCACCGCCAGGTAGAGTCCCTTGATCCGCAGGCTCGGGATGCCGAACACGATGCCGACCAGGGCGGC
>JALORV010000217.1 GCA_025458735.1 Burkholderiaceae bacterium
CCCGACATGAACACCACCACCCTCGAGGTCCAGATCAACCACCGCGTCGCCATCGTCTGGATGACGCGCGAAGTCGTGCGCAACGCCTTCGACGAGACTTCGATTGCCGAGCTGACCGCGACCTTCCGCACGCTCGGCGCCGACCCTGACGTGCGCGCGATCGTGCTGGCGGGCCAGGGACCTGCCTTCTGCGCCGGCGCCGACCTCGCGTGGATGCGGCGCATGGCGGGCTTCGATGTGGAGCAGAACCGGGCCGATGCGCTGCAACTGGCCATCATGCTGCGGACCATCCACGACTGTCCGAAGCCGGTGATCGCGCGTGTGCACGGCGATGCCTACGCGGGAGGCGTCGGCCTGGTGGCGGCCTGCGACATCGCGGTGGCCGCCATCGGCACCACGTTCTGCCTGAGCGAAACACGGCTGGGGCTGATTCCCGCCACCATCGGGCCGTACGTCGTGCGCGCCATGGGCATCAGCGCCGCCCGCCGCTACTTCCTGACCGCCGAGAAGTTCGACGCAGGCGAAGCGTTCCGCATCGGCCTGGTGCACGAGCTGGCACCCCCGGATGAGCTCGACGCGCGCATCAATGCGCTGCTGGGCACGCTGATGCTGACCAGCGGCCACGCGGTGAGCGAAGCCAAGCGCCTGGTGCGCGACGTCGCGACCGGCCCGATCGACGACGCGATGATGGCCGACACCGCTGCCCGCATCGCGGCGATCCGCACCAGCGACGACGGACGCGAAGGCGTACGGGCTTTCCTCGACAAGCGCAAGCCGCGCTGGGTCGCCGAGTACGAGGCGATGATGGCCGCCCAGGAGGGAGACGATGAGGAAATGTGATCAGGCCTGGGCGACCGGCAACGACATCACGGCGTGCATGCGATGGACTCGCTCGACCTGACGCAACTGGTCGCGATGGCGGCCGTGCTGGGCTTCGCCAGCGGCATCCGGCTCTATGCGGTGCTGCTGGTGGTCGGACTGGTCGGCTACGCCGGCTGGGTCGAGCTGCCTGCGGGGCTTTCGATCCTGCAGCACCCGTTCGTGCTGATCGCGGCCGGCGTGATGTTCCTGGTCGAGTTCGTGGCCGACAAGATCCCCGGCGTCGACTCGCTATGGGACGGCATCCAGACCTTCATCCGCATTCCGGCCGGCGCGGCGCTCGCGGCCGGCGTGTTCGGCGGCGTCGACAGCGCTGCCTGGACCACGGTGGCGGCGATCCTCGGCGGCACGCTGGCCGCAACGAGTCACTTTACCAAGGCCGGCACGCGCGCCGCCGCCAACACGTCGCCGGAGCCATTTTCCAACGTGGCGCTGTCGGTGGCCGAGGACGTTGCGGTCGGCGGGCTGCTGTGGCTGGTGCTGACCTACCCGTGGGTGGCCGCGGCCGTCGTCGGCGTGCTGGTGCTGGTCGCGCTGTGGCTGCTGCCGAAGTTGTTCCGCTTCGTGCGCCGCATCCTGCGCACGCTGTTCGGCACCGAACGCTCGCAGGCGGGGCCATGACGGCGCGCGCCGGTAGCGGTCCAGCTGATCTGCCGCTGAGGTCGCCGACTGCGCTGAAGTCGCTGAAGTCGCTGACCGTGCTGACTTCGCTGAAGTCGTTGAAGTCGCTGACTGTACTGACGGCGGCATTGCTGCTCGCTGCCTGCACCTCGGTACCGGTGTCGACGATGTGGAAAATGGCGCGCTTCGACCGTGCCGAACTGCTGGCGATCGACCCGGCGCAGCTGCGCGCAGCCGCGCTGATCGACACGCGCGCGACGATGAAGCATGTGACGATCACGGCGAAGCTCACGACGATCACGGCGAAGCTCACGCCGGCCGGAGGAACGCCCACCGAGTACGCGATCGCATTGACCGCGCCGGTCGAGCGCGACACCCGGCTGCCCAATGCGCCGGCCGGCCGTCGCTGGGAGATCTTCGGGCTGACGCCGGCCGGTCAGCGCGACTTCCTGCGGCTGCGCGAGTCCGCCTTGCAGGCGCCCAAGGGCAGCGAGCTTGCCGTCTCGGTGTCGGCGCGCGAGGGCACGGTCCCGCCGGACCTCGCAAAGGGCTTTCCGCTGCGGCTGGATCTGCTGCTCGATGCGCAGGAAGGCTGGTTCACCGTGCTGAAGGACTCGAAGATCGACCTTTCGCGCGCGAACCAGAAGGGGTGACGATGTTCCGAAAGATCCTGATTGCCAATCGGGGTGAGATCTGTTGCCGGGTCATCACCACCGCGCGCCGCCTCGGCATCCATACGGTGGCCGTCTATTCCGATGCCGATGCCGGCAGCCGCCACGTGGCGCTGGCCGACGAGGCCGTGCGGCTCGGCCCGGCCCCGGCCAGGGACAGCTACCTGCGCGGCGACCTGATCCTGCAGGCCGCTCGCGACAGCGGCGCGCAGGCGATCCATCCCGGCTATGGCTTCCTGTCCGAGAACGAAGCATTCGCCCAGGCCTGCGCCGACGCCGGCATCGTCTTCATCGGGCCACCGCCGTTCGCGATCCACGCGATGGGCAGCAAGAGCGAGGCCAAGGCGCTGATGGAACGCGCCAGGGTGCCGCTGGTGCCGGGGTATCACGGCGACCGGCAGGACCCTGAGTTCCTGCACGCGCAGGCCGATGCGACCGGCTACCCGGTGCTGATCAAGGCCAGCGCGGGCGGCGGCGGCAAGGGCATGCGCATCGTGACGGCCAGCGCGGAGTTCGATGCCGCGCTGGCGTCGTGCAAGCGCGAGGCGAAATCCTCGTTCGGCGACGACCGCGTGCTGGTCGAGAAATACGTCGAACGTCCGCGTCACATCGAGATCCAGGTCTTCGCCGACGGTTTCGGCGACGCAGTCACCCTGTTCGAGCGCGATTGCTCGGTGCAGCGCCGCCACCAGAAGGTGATCGAGGAGGCGCCGGCGCCCGGCATGTCCGCCGAGCGGCGCCGCGCGATGGGCGAGGCGGCGGTGGCGGCGGCGAAGGCCGTCGGCTATGTCGGCGCCGGCACGGTCGAGTTCATCGCCGATCCGCAGGGGCAGTTCTACTTCATGGAGATGAACACGCGGCTGCAGGTCGAGCATCCGGTGACCGAGATGATCACCGGGCACGACCTCGTCGAGTGGCAGCTGCGGGTGGCGGCCGGCGAGCGGCTGACGGCGTGGCTGCCGCAGCTGCAGGCGTCGCTCGCGATCCACGGCCACGCGATCGAGGCCCGCGTGTACGCGGAGAATCCCGACAAGGGCTTCCTGCCGGCCATCGGGCGGCTGTCGCATTTCGCCACCCCCGACCATGTCGCCTTCGTCCGCAATGCCGACGGCGAGCCGTTCCACCGGTCGGCGCCGGTGCGCATCGACGCCGGCGTGCGCGCGGGCGACGAGATCACGCCGTACTACGACCCGATGATCGCCAAGCTGATCGTCTGGGGCGAGGATCGTGCGCAGGCGATCGCCCGCATGCAGGACGCGCTGGCCGAGATGCATATCGTCGGCGTGGCCAACAACGTCGACTTCCTCGCGCGCCTGTTCGCCAACGCGAGCTTCGGCCGGGCGGAACTCGACACCGGGCTGATCGAACGCGAGCGCGAGCGCCTGTTCGCGCACGATGCGCACGACGAGCGGGTCGGCAACGAGCTGCTGGCCTTTGCCTGCGCGCGCGTGCTGGCGGACGAGGCGCGCGGCGAGTCGGCCGACCCCTGGAGTTCAACGCACGGCTGGCGCCTGAACACCACCTACGTGCGCACGCTCACTTTCAAGTCGGAGCGCGGCGTGCACGATGTCGACCTGGAATACGCGCGCGGCGGCTGGCGCTTTCATCATGCCGGCGCGCACGCCGCGCTCGAACTTGCGCGCGCCGACGGCACGCGGCTGGCACTGGCCTTCGGCGGCCGCATGCTGACGGCCGACGTGGTCCGCCAGGGCGACGAGCTGCACGTGTTCTCGCGCGGCCGCCACCGCGTGCTGGCGCTGGTCGACATCATCGCGCAGTCGGGAGCCCAGGAAGCCGGCGTCGGCAAGCTGACGGCGCCGATGCCCGGCAAGGTGATCGCGCTCGGCGCCGCCCCCGGAGCGAAGGTCAGCCGCGGCACGCCGCTGCTGGTGATGGAGGCGATGAAAATGGAGCACACGATCGTCGCACCCGCTGACGGCGTCGTCGCCGAGCTGCTGTACGCAGTCGGCGACCAGGTCGTCGAAGGCGCCGAGCTGGTGCGCTTCGCCGCCGAGTGAGCTGACGTGCGAGCTGACGCTTGACGCTGCGCATCGTCTTCTGCTCGCGCGAGACGGCGGCCGAAGCCTGGACCGCAGCACTGCGTGCGGCGCTCGCCCACGCCGATGTCGACGCCGACGTCTGGTGGCGCGACGCGAGCCGTACCGCCGCCGACGACAGCGCCCCGCAGGCGGATGTCGCCGTGGTCTGGCGTCCGCCGGCCGCACTGTTCCTGGAACAGCGCCGGCTGCGTGCCGCGTTCAACCTCGGCGCCGGGGTCGATGCGCTGCTCGCGCTCGAGGGCCTGCCGCCGGGGCTCGACATCTACCGCCTCGAAGACGCCGGCATGGCACGCACGCTGTCGGAGTATGTGCTCACGGCGGTGCTGCGCGTGTATCGCCGCTTCGACCGTTACACCGCGCACCAGGCGCAGCGCGAGTGGCAGCCGGAGCCGCTGCCAGCGCGCGAGCGCTTTGCCGTCGGCGTGCTGGGTCTCGGCGTCATCGGCGCGGCGATCGCCACGACACTGGCTCGGCAGGGATTCGCGGTGCGCGGCCATGCACAGTCGCGCAAGTCCGTGGCCGGCGTCGACTGCCGCGCCGGTCCGGCCGAGTTTGCGAGCTTCCTCGACGGCCTCGACATGCTGGTCAACGTGCTGCCCGCCACCGCCGCAACGCACGGGCTGCTCGATCGCGCAGCCCTGGTCCGGCTGGCGCGTGGCGCGCATCTCGTCAATGTCGGCCGCGGGTCCGCCGTGGTCGAGGCCGATCTGCTGGCGCTGCTGGACGAAGGCCACCTGTCCGGCGCGACGCTCGACGTGTTCGAAACGGAGCCGCTGCCGGCCGACCATCCCTTCTGGCGCCGGCCCGGGATCGTCGTGACGCCGCACGTGGCCGCCGAGACCGAACTCGCGCCGGCGATCGAGCAGCTCGCCGACAAGCTGGCGCGCTGGTCACGCGGCGAGGCCGTCAGCGGCCGCGTCGATCGTGACCGCGGCTACTGAAGCCTGCGCCTGCGCATCAGCCG
>JALORV010000218.1 GCA_025458735.1 Burkholderiaceae bacterium
TCGCTCGACCCGCTGGCGGCGCGGCTGGTCGGCCTGTCGCTCTCGGTCGAACCGCTGCGGGCCTGCTACATCCCGCTCGCGCATCGCTATCCGGGCGTGCCCGACCAGCTGCCGTTCGACGCCACGCTGGCGGCACTGCGGCCGTGGCTGGAGAGCCCGCATCATCGCAAGGTGGGCCAGCACCTGAAGTACGACATGCACGTGTTCGCGAACCACGGCATCCAGCTGGCGGGGGTTGCGCACGACACGCTGCTGGAGTCCTACGTGCTGGAGGCGCATCGCAGCCACGACATGGACTCGCTCGCCGAGCGCCACCTCGGGCGTCGCACGATCACCTTTGCCGAGGTGTGCGGCAAGGGTGCCAGCCAGATCGGCTTCGACGAAGTCGCGCTCGACCGCGCCACCGAGTACGCGGCCGAGGATGCCGAGGTGACGCTGGCGCTGCACCGCGCGCTGTGGCCGCAGATCGAAGCGCATGCGCCGCTGCGGGCGGTCTATGAGGACATCGAGCTGCCGGTGGCGCAGGTGCTGTTCGGCATGGAGCGAACCGGCGTGCTGATCGACCGTGCCCTGCTCGAAGCGCACAGCCGCGAACTGGCGAACCGCATCGCCGCGCTCGAGCGGGAGGCGCATGCGCTGGCCGGCCGGCCGTTCAATCTCGGCAGCCCCAAGCAGATTGGCGAGATCCTGTTCGGCGAGCAGAAGCTGCCGGTGGTCAAGAAGACGGCGAGCGGCGCGCCATCGACCGACGAGGAAGTGCTGGAGAAGCTGGCCGAGGATTTTCCGCTGCCGAAGCTGCTGCTCGAGCACCGCGGCCTCGCCAAGCTCAAGTCGACCTACTGCGACAAGCTGCCGGCCAGCGCCGATGAAAACGGCCGAGTGCACACCACCTACGGGCAGGCGATCGCGGTCACCGGGCGGCTGTCGTCGTCCGATCCGAACCTGCAGAACATCCCGATCCGCACCGCCGAAGGCCGCCGCATCCGCGAGGCCTTCATCGCGCCACCGGGCCATCGCATCGTCTCGGCCGACTACTCGCAGATCGAGCTGCGCATCATGGCGCACATCTCGGAGGACGCCGGGCTGCTCGATGCGTTCGCCAAGGGCGAGGACATCCACCGCGCCACCGCATCCGAAGTGTTCGGCGTGCCGGTCGGCGAGGTGACGAGCGAACAGCGGCGCTACGCCAAGGTGATCAACTTCGGTCTGATCTACGGCATGAGCGCCTTCGGACTGGCAGCCAGCCTCGGCATCGAGCGCGATGCGGCCAGGAACTACATCGACCGTTACTTCATGCGCTATCCGGGCGTGGCGAAGTACATGGAGTCCACCCGCGCGCTGGCCAAGCGCCAGGGCTATGTCGAGACGGTGTTCGGCCGCCGCCTGTGGCTGCCGGAGATCAACTCGCCCAACGGCCCGCGCCGCGGCGGCGCCGAGCGCGCGGCCATCAACGCGCCGATGCAGGGCACGGCGGCCGACCTCATCAAGCTCGCCATGATCGCGGTCGATCGCTGGCTGCGCGACGAGTCGCTCGGCTCGAAGCTGGTGATGCAGGTGCACGACGAGCTCGTGCTCGAGGTGCCCGAGGCAGAACTGCTGCGGGTGCGCGAGCGGCTGCCTGCGCTGATGGCCGGCGTCGCGCAGATGCGCGTTCCCCTGCTGGTCGAACTGGGCGTCGGCGACAACTGGGACGAGGCACACTGATCAGCCCCGTGATCCGCCGGGCCGTTCAGAAGATCATCTTCGCGCCGGCCACGACCAGCACGGCTGCGAGCAGTCGGCGCAGCACGGTATGGCCGGCGCGGCGTGCGCCGAAGCTGGCGCCGATGAGGCCGCCCGCCACCACCGCCACCACCCAGTAGGGCAGTGCCTCGGGCAGCACTGGCTGCCGGCTGAAGAGGCCGAGCAGCCCGGCGATCGAGTTGACGAGGATGAACGCCGCGGTTGGCGCGGCGCTCTCGCGCACCGTCGCCCAGCCGGTCATCACGAGCAGCGGACTCAAGAAGATGCCGCCGCCGACGCCGGTGAGCCCCGACAGCAGGCCGATGGCCGCACCGATCGGCAGCGCCAGCGCCACCGGTGGCGGCCCGGGCGCGCGTCGCGTCGGCGGCTTGCCTGGCAACGTCTCGAAGAAGAGGCGCGCCGCGGAGAAGAGCAGCACCGCGCCCACCAGCGCGCCGAACCACGTGATCGGCAGTTGCGTGCGGCCGCCGAGAAACGCCATCGGCACTGCGGTCACGGCGAACGGCAGGAACAGCCGCCATGCAAAACCGCCGGCGCGCGTGAACTTGAAGAGCGCGATCGACGAGACGACGACGTTCATCACCAGCGCCGTCGGCCGCATCATCGCCGCCGGAAAGCCGGCCAGGCCCATCGCGGCGAGATAGCCGGACGCGCCGCCGTGGCCGACCGATGAATACAGGATCGCCGCTGCGAAAAACAGCAATCCGAGCAGCAGGTCCTGCGCAGGCATCAGGCTTCAGCAGCCCGCCGCAGAGCGCGGCGCGCCCAAGCGGCAGCCGCCGGATCCTGCCACGTCGTTGCGGCGGTCCGGGATCGACACGGCTCAGGTCGGCGTGTAAGCGAGCCGCACGTAGATCGGCGCATACGGCGTCGCCTGCGTGATGTCGATCAGTGCCTCGCGTGCGAGTTCCAGCAGGGCAAGGAAATTGACGATCGCCACCGGCGCTCCGCGCGCCGGGTCGAACAGGTCCGCAAACTCGACGAAGCGCACACCCTGCAGCCGGCGCAGGATGAAGCTCATGTGCTCGCGCACCGACAGTTCCTCGCGCGCGATGCGATGGTGGGCGTGCAGGCTCGCGCGCTTGAGCACCTCGGCCCAGGCCTCGCGCAGTTCCACCACGTTGACGTCGGGGAAGCGCTTCTCGATCGTCTGCTCGATCGCCACGACCGCGCGGACGAAGTCACGGCCGATGCGCGGCAGCGCGTCGATCTGCTGGGCGGCCAGCTTCATGCGCTCGTATTCCAGCAGCCGGCGAACCAGCTCGGCGCGCGGGTCCTCGACTTCCTCGCCCGAATCCGCCTTGCGCATCGGCAGCAGCATGCGCGACTTGATCTCGATCAGCAGCGCCGCCATCAGAAGATACTCGGCGGCGAGCTCGAGGTTGTTCTCGCGGATCTGGTCGATGTACGCCAGGTACTGCACGGTGAGCGGCGCCATCGGGATGTCGAGCACGTTGAAGTGCTGCTTGCGGATCAGGTACAGCAGCAGGTCGAGCGGGCCTTCGAAGGCCTCGAGAAAGACCTCGAGTGCATCGGGCGGGATGTAGAGGTCGTCGGGCAGACGGAACAGCGGCTCACCATACAGGCGGGCAAGCGCCACCCCGTCGACGACGTCCGGCGTGGAATCGGCCACGGTCGCGAGTACAGCGCCGTCGTCGGCCACCGGAGAGACCCCCGGCGCGTGCGTGGCCGGCGCGTTCAACGATCGGCCTTCGGCTGATAGACGTA
>JALORV010000219.1 GCA_025458735.1 Burkholderiaceae bacterium
CAGGCCCGGGCCTGGCCGGTGCGCTGCTGGTCGGCACCAGCATCGCGCATGCAATCGGCTATGCGCTCGGACGCCCGGTGATCGAGGTGCATCACCTCGAGGGCCACCTGTTGTCGCCGCTGCTCGCGGACCCGGCGCCGGAGTTTCCGTTCGTGGCACTCCTGGTCTCGGGCGGCCACACGCAGCTGCTGCGGGTGGACGGCTGGGGACGCTATGGCTTGCTGGGCGAGACGCTCGACGATGCCGCCGGCGAAGCGTTCGACAAGTCGGCCCAGTTGCTGGGACTGGGCTACCCCGGCGGCCCGGCCGTGTCGCGCCTCGCGGAGTTCGGTGTGCCCGGCGCGCTGCGACTGCCCCGCCCCATGCTGCACAGCCCCGACCTGAACTTCAGCTTCAGCGGCCTGAAGACGGCCGTGCTGACCGCGGTGCGGCGCTCGACCAATCTGTGCGATCAAGGCCGCGCCGACATCGCGCGCGCCTTTGTCGATGCGATCGTGGACGTGCTGGCGGTCAAGTCGCTGCGCGCCGTCGCGACGACCGGACTGCAGCGGCTGGTGGTCGCCGGTGGTGTTGGCGCCAACACGCAGTTGCGCGAGCGGCTGCGGGCCGATGCCGCCGAGGCGGGCATCGAAGTGGCCTTTCCGCCGCTGTCGCTGTGCACCGACAACGGCGCGATGATCGCGCTGGCTGGTCTGGCGGCACTGCGCCGCGCGGACGCGCGCCCGCTCGGCCGCCGGCTCGGATTCGCCGTGCATCCACGCTGGACGCTCGCAGCAGCGGTCGCCTGAGTCGATCAGCCGCGCGCGCCGGGTCGGCCGGCCTTCTCACCGATGCGCCGCTCCTTGCCCGCCATCAGGTTGCGGATGTTGCTCTGGTGACGTGCGATCACGAATGCCGCAATCAGCGCAATGGCCACGAAGCGCTCGTCGAAGCCCCAGCCGAAAGCCGAGTAAAAGGCGGCGAAGACCGCGGCAATCATCGAGGCGAGCGACGAGTAGCGGAAGAACAGCGCGATGATCAGCCAGGTCGCGCCGGCCGCCAGTGCCAGCCAGGGGTTGAGGCCGACGATCACACCCGCCGCGGTGGCCACCCCCTTGCCACCCTTGAAGCCGAAATACAGCGGATAAAGATGGCCCAGGAATGCCGCCAATCCGGCCAGCGCCACGCCCCAGTCGCCGACACCGTAGGCCGGGCCGAACCTCTGCACCAGCCAGACCGCCAGCCAGCCCTTGAGCGCATCGCCGAGCAGCGTGAGTATCGCCGCCGGCTTGCTGCCGGACCGCAGCACATTGGTGGCGCCGGGGTTCTTCGAGCCGTAGGTGCGGGGATCGGCGAGTCCGAACGCGCGGCTCACGATCACCGCAAAGGACACGGAACCCAGCAGGTAGGCCAGGACGACGGCAACCACGGTGGCAAGCGCTGCCATGCTCACTCCTCCTTCAAGGCACAGTCGACCGCAACCACGGGCAGCAGCTCGCTCAGCACGGCGGGCGCGAGACCGATCAGATAACCCCGCCGGCCGCCGTTGATCAACAACCGCGGGAGCGAAAGCACGCTGCGCTCCACGAATACGGGCATCGATCGGCGCGTGCCGAAAGGCGAGGTGCCTCCCACCTGGTAGCCGGTATGCCGCTCGGCAACCTCGGGCAGGCACGGCTCGATGCGCTTGCGATCGGCCTGCCGCGCCAGGTTCTTGGTCGACACCGTGCGGTCGCCGTGCATCAGCACCAGCATCGGCGCGGCGCGCTCGTCCTGCATCACCAGCGTCTTGATGACCATGTGTTCATCGACGCCGAGCGCCCGCGCCGAGACGGCTGTGCCGCCGTGTTCGACATACTCGTAGGCGTGCTCGGTGAACTCGACACCGTGGCGGCGCAGCAGGCGGGTCGCGGGTGTCTCCGAAACGTGGCGGGCCTTGCTCATGGCGGTCAAGTGTAGGGGCGGTGCCGCCGCTAACCACGGCTATCCGCGCGGGTGGTGCTGCGCGTGCAGCGTCTTGAGCCGCGCCCGCGCGACATGCGTGTAGATCTGCGTCGTGGAAATGTCCGCGTGGCCCAGCAGCATCTGCACCACGCGCAGATCGGCGCCATGATTGAGCAGGTGCGTGGCGAAGGCATGCCGCAGTCCGTGCGGCGAAAGTGGCGCATGGATGCCGGCGCGGCCAGCATAGGTCTTCACCATGACCCAGAAGCGCTGGCGCGTCATCGCCCCGCCGCGCTGGGTGACGAACAGCGCATCGGCGGTGCGACCGGCAAGCAGCGCGGGGCGAGCTTCATCAAGGTAGCGCTCCAGCCACCGCCGGGCTTCTTCACCCAGCGGCACGATGCGCTCCTTGCTGCCCTTGCCGAGCACACGCACCAGGCCTTCGCCGAGCGACAGCTGGCCGAGCGTGAGCGTCACAAGTTCGGTCACCCGCAGTCCGGTGGCATACAGGAGCTCGAACATCGCGCGGTCACGCAGGCCCAGGGCCTCGTCGGTGGCGGGTGCCGCCAGCAGATCCTCGACCTGCGCCTCGCTGATCGTGCGCGGAAAGCGCGCCGTGCGGTGTGCGCTGCGCAGCCGCAGCGTCGGGTCGTCCGCCACCAGGCGTTCCCGCAGGGCCCAGCGATAAAACCGCCGCAGGACCGCCAGCCGCCGGTTCGCCGTGGCCGGCCGCGTGGTGGCGTGCTCCTGCGCCAGGTAAGCCGCCAGGTCTGCCTCGGTCGCGCCGACCAGCGCACCGGCGCGGGCTTCGAGCCAGCGCGACAGCGCCTGCAGGTCGCGTCGATAGGCCGCCAGGGAATTGCGCGCCAGGCCGTCTTCGAGCCAGAGCGCATCGATGAAGCGGTCGATCAATGGATCCACGGCACTACAGCAGGGTGCCGCGCAGCGCGCCCTCGTGCTCCAGCAGCCAGCGCTTGACCTCAATCGTGAAGCCGCGGCTGGCATGTGCGAAACCGCCGAGCCCGGTCGCACCGATGACTCGGTGGCAGGGAATCACGATCGGCAGCGGATTGTCGCCGCAGGCCTGGCCGACGGCGCGGGCGGGGACGCCGAGATCGACTGCGATTTCCCCGTAGCTGCGCGTGCTGCCAGTGGGGATGGCCGCGATCGCCTGCCAGACGCGGCGCTGGAAAGCGGTCCCTCGCGGCGCCAGCGGCAGGTCGAACCTGCATGCCGGGTCCGCAAAGTACCGCTGCAACTGGGCGACCACGGCAGCACCGAGGGCTGTCTGCGGAGCACGACCCGGCGCCGGCGGCATGAATGCCAGTCCGGTCACGCTGCCGTCTTCGAGACTGACGCCGAGCGAGCCGAACGGCGCGGTCAGGACCGCCTCGTCCCGCTCGCGCCGATGCCCGGCCGCCGCCTGCGCCACGATCAGCCTCCGAGCATGCCCTTCTTCAGCCCATCGTCGACCGGCTTGTCGCCGAGCCAGATGCGCATGACCGCCGCGTAGAAGTCGTGCCCCGGAATCTCGAAGTTGATGACGTCGCCCTTCTTGGCTTCGCCAATGGCCTTCAGCGTGCTGTTGAACGATTCGATCTGCGTCTTGAGTGCCGCCAGCTGCGCCTCGCTGTGGTTGGCGCGCAGACCATCGCTGAAGGCGCCCACGAAGCTGTCCGCATCGACGTCGCGCAGCATGTGCAGCGACGCCCGCCGTGCGCCTTTTTCGTTGATGATCGTCGCCGCGTCCTTGCTCTTGGTCGGCACGTACAGCCCGGTGACGTAGACCTTGAAGATCGCCCGCTTGCGCAGGCCGACGCCGTTGAGCACGAGGTTCTGACCACCGACCTGCGCCGTGGGCTCGAACTTCTGCCCCTC
>JALORV010000220.1 GCA_025458735.1 Burkholderiaceae bacterium
TTGCCGCATTTGTTGAAGGCGACCCGGTGGCGCTCGAGGAAGGCATACAACAAACGCCTTCCCTGCACACACAGGCGCGCCTTCAGCGACCCCGGTGCGTAGTGCAGACCGGCGTGGATGACTTCGGAATTGCGCGAGGACACACCTGCGCCGACGCGGCGTTCGACCTCCACGACGGCCACGGTCTTGCCGTCGCGCGCCAAGGCGTAGCCACAGGCCAGCCCCACCGCGCCGGCGCCGACGACGACGGCATCGAAATCAGTGCTCATGGCTGGAGCATAGGGCAGACGGGCCGTGACCGGTCGGCACTCGGCCGGGGCGGCGAGAGGCAAGGCCGCGAGGGCGGTCGCTGCCAGAACGAACTTCATCATGGGATGCGCCTGGGTCGAACCGCTGCGGGACCACGCAGACTCACCGGCGGTAGGCAGCGGGTGTGAAGGCAGCGTGACCGTTTGCGGCGCCGTCCGCTGGTGACCCCCTGCAATCAGGGTGTCGGCGCGACGGCACCGTCTTCGTTTCGACATCGGGCTGAAACATCTTCGTCACCGATTTGGCATAGTCTGCTTCGGCCATCGTGGCCACCGCCCGAGACAGTGACCCTCCTTGCCCGCGCCGAAAGACCAGCCATGCCCACGTCGACGAACCGCCGCCACTTCATCTTCCAGCTCACCTCGTTGTCGGCCGCATTGGCCGGCGGCGCCGCCCTCTCGGGCTGTGGCGGCGGTGACGACGAGCAGGTTGACTTCCTGTACGGCGTGGCCAGCGGCGACCCGCAGGCCGACCGCGTGATTCTCTGGACACATGCACGCTTCGCCGACAGCGGCGACACCGTGCACCTGCGCTGGCAGGTGGCCGAGGACGCGTCCTTCAAGTCCATCGTATCGGCGGGCACCGTCGCTGCCAGCGCCGCCAGCGGCCACACGGCCAAGGTCGACGCCACCGGCCTGGCCGCTGGCCGCAGCTACTACTACCGATTCCTCGCCGATCAGGCCCGCTCGCCGGTGGGCCTGACGCGCACCTTGCCCGGCAGCACCAGCGAACTCAAGCTCGCCATCATGAGCTGCGCCAACTACCCTGCCGGCTTCTTCAATGTCTATGCCGACGTGGCGCGCAGCGACGCCGAGTTCGCCGTCCATCTGGGCGACTACCTCTACGAATACGAAGCCACCGGTTATGCCTCGGCAGGTGCCGCAGCCCTGGGCCGCAGCTCGGTGCCCAGCCACGAGCTGCTGACGCTGGACGACTACCGCCGCCGCCATGCCCAGTACAAGTCCGACGCCGACAGCAAGGCCCTGCATGCGCGCATGCCGATGATCGCCGTCTGGGACGATCACGAGATCGCCAACGACGCCTACGTCGACGGCGCCGAGAACCACAGCCCCGACAGCGAAGGCGCATGGACCGCGCGCAAGGCCGCTGCCCTGCAGGCTTACCACGAGTGGATGCCGATCCGCACCGGCAGCGACTCCAGCCGCATCTACCGCAGCTTCGACTTCGGCAATCTGGTCAGCCTGCACATGCTGGATACCCGCCTGGCGGGCCGCGAACGGCAGGTCGGCATCACTGAACTGGCCGGCCTGGCCGGACCGGCAGCGCAGGCTGCAGCCGCAGCGGCGTTTTCGTCCCCGACGCGTCAGCTGCTGGGCAGCGCGCAACTCGCCTGGCTGAGCGACCGGATGGCTGCCAGCACGGCCACCTGGCAGGTGCTGGGCCAGCAGGTGCTGATGGCGCGCATGGAGTTCCCGGTTTCGGTGCTGGCCGCGCTGAACAGCTCGGACACGTCGCCCGAGGCCCTGGCCGCCGGTTCGGCCGCCGTCACCGCCTACCTCACCGCCAAGGCTACGCCGGCAGCCTTGCGCAGCCCCGAGCAGGTGGCGCTGATGAACCCACAGTTCAACCCGCGGCTGGGCTACAACCTCGACGCCTGGGACGGCTACGTCGCGGCACGCGAGACCGTGCTGGGCACCGCACTGGCGCTGGGCAAGAAGCTCGTCAGCCTGGCCGGTGACACCCACAACGCCTGGCACAGCGACCTGACGCTGATCGGCCTGGCCAACCCGGCGCTGGCCGGCGTGAAGGTGGGCGAGGAGTTCGCCACCTCCAGCGTCAGCTCGCCGGGGCTGGAAGGCTACCTGGCGCTGCCCAGTGCCCAGGTCAAGGGCATCTTCGAAGGCGTCGTCGACGACCTGAAGTGGCTCGACCCGGCGCAGCGAGGTTGGCTCAAGATGACCTTCACGGCCACCGAGGCGAAGGGCGAGTGGGTGTTCGTCGACACCATCGCCAGCACGGACTTCCGGGCCAGCGTCGGTCACACCGCGGTCTATGCGCCGGGTTCGGTGACTTGAGCTGCTGCACGCGGTGCGGCGTGCGGCTGCGCCCCGTCACACAGCCGTCATCTCGGCAGTGCATGGTTGCCGACCCACGGGACCCCCGCCGCTGACCATGAGCGGTACTTCCAGCGCTACGTGGCGCACCTGCCGGCCGCTGGCGAGATGGTGCAGTTCGATCGCAGTTGGTACAACCGCGCCGGCGTCGAGCGTGTGATGGACTTCTGCACCGAGGACGAGGTCGAGCAATTCTTCCGTTCGGTGCCCGAGTGCGAACGCATGCTTGTGCGTTCGGGCATCCAGCTCGTCAAGTACTGGTTCTCGATCACCGACGACGAGCAGCATCTGCGTTTCCTGGGGCGCGTGCGCAACCCGGATTACATCCGCCGGCCGGTGCCTGACGAGATGATGGTGCCCGAGCGACATTGAGCCCCGACCGGCTGGCAGCAACGCACTCCGATCTCCCGTTCGGAGCGAGTCCACGCAGTCACACCGCTGTCACCGCGGCACACCAACATCGGGTCAAACCCACTCTGCCTTCCCGGAGGTCTCGACGCCATGAGAAACGACCGCTCGACTCCTCCTGCGTCGACCTGTCTCGCAGCCGTCAGCTTGATTACGCTGCTTGCCGCCGGGGCCGCCCGGGCCGAGTCCTGCACCCCGGGCAGCGTGTCCGGCACGGTGACGATGGGCGAACTTGCGACGAACGTGCCCAACCGCTTCGGCTCCGACTGCGTGACCGTGGACGAGCGCATCGGCGACGAGTCGCCCTGGGGCAACCAGGCCGCCTTCCTTTCGCACGTGGGCGGCGTCACGCTGGCCATGCAGCGCAGCAGCCAGCTCAGCGCCGTGGAACGGGCGCGGTTGCTGATCGCCGCGCGCCATTCCGGCGTCGGCAGCACGCTGAAGGTCAAGCTCATCACCTTCAACGACTTCCACGGCACTATCAAGGGCGGCGAAGGCTCCAGCAGCAACCCGGGCGTGGCGCGTTTTTCCACCCGCATCAAGGAACTGAAGGCCGCCAACCCGCTGCATGCGGTGGTCTCGGCCGGCGACATGATCGGCGCCAGCCCGCTGACCTCGGCGCTGTTCAAGGACGAGCCCACGATCGAGGCCATG